>JAISQQ010000379.1 GCA_031274075.1 Accumulibacter sp. | reverse complement strand
GATCGAGGTTTTCGGGTTAATATTCGGTTTCATTCACCGCCGGACTGGCACGTTACCGTGGCCCGGCGGTTTTGTTTTCCGGTAAACGACGATGATGAACAAGACACCGCTGACCATTGAAGGGTCGGAAAAACTTCGCGCCGAACTGCGCCATCTGAAATCGGTCGAGCGCCCGAAGATAATCGCCGCGATCGCCGAGGCGCGTTCTCACGGCGATCTGTCCGAGAACGCCGAATACGACGCGGCCAAGGAACGCCAGGCTTTCATCGAAGGGCGGATCAAGGAAGTCGAGCTCAAGCTGGCGAACGCGCAGATCATCGATCCCAAGCAACTGGATGCCGATGGCCGCTGCGTCTTCGGGGCAACGGTGGATCTCGAGGACCAGGATTCGGGAGACGCGGTGAGCTATCAGATCGTCGGCGAGGACGAGGCCGACATCAAGGCGGGCAAGATTTCGGTCAATTCGCCGATCGCCCGGGCCTTGATCGGCAAGTGCGCCGGCGACGTGGCGCAGGTCCAGGCGCCGGGCGGCCTTCGCGAATACGAAGTGCTGGACGTTCGCTACGAGTGAGGTCAGAGGACAGGGATCAGGGGACAGAAGACAGAAGACAGTAATATTTGCGGGCGCGAAGCGCCCGGTAGCTGAACTGTCCTCTGAACAACTGGTCATCTGAACCCCATCTGGAAGCTGCGCTTGCTGGGGCGCGGCCCGGCCTTGCGGCGGAGGGGGCGGGCTTTCGGCGCCGCGTCGTCGGGGGCGGGACGCCAGACCACGAGCAGCTTGCCGATATGCTGCACCGGGGCGGCGTCGAGCCGCTCGCAAAGCTCGGCGATCAGGCGCTCGCGCTCTTCCTTGTCATCGTTGTAGACCCGGATCTTGATCAGTTCATGGCTGTCGAGGCAAACGCCGATTTCCTTGATGACCGGCTCGGTCAATCCGTTGCGGCTGATCGATACGACGGGCTTCAGGGCGTGTGCCCGGGAACGCAGGGAACGCCGTTGACCGGCGGTGATTTCAAGCATCGGTAAAACCTTTCTGAAAGGGGTATTTTACAGGGATCAGGTATCAGGAATCAGGGACCAGTTCAATTACCGGGCGCTTTGCGCCCGCAAATATTGCTGATACCTGACATCGGATCCCTGATCCGTGATACCTGACAAATAGCGCGATGAAACGGACCAGGACGAGCAAGGCGTGGATGCACGAGCATGTGAGCGACCCTTACGTGCAGCGGGCCAGGGCGGAGGGGTATCGCTCGCGCGCCGCGTACAAGCTGATGGAAATCGATGACCGCGATCACCTGATTCGTTGCGGCGATACAGTCGTCGATCTGGGCGCGGCGCCCGGCGGGTGGTCGCAGGTGGCGGCGCGGCGGCTGAAAGGGAAGGGCCGCGTGCTGGCGCTCGATCTCCTGGAGATGGACGGCCTGCACGGCGTCCAGTTCATCCAGGGCGATTTCCGGGAAGCGCGGGTCCTCGATCAGTTGGAGGATTTGCTGGCCGGCGATCGCGCGGGGCTCGTGCTTTCCGACATGGCGCCCAATATCTCCGGCGTGCCGGTGTCCGATCAGGCGCGGATCATGCATCTGGCCGGGCTGGGGCTCGATTTCTGCCGCCGCTGGCTGAAACCAGAGGGCGTTTTCCTGGTCAAAGTATTCCAAGGCTATGGCTACGACGATTTCGCGCGCGAGATGAAGTCGGTTTTCGAGCGGGTGGCGACGCGCAAGCCGGAAGCGTCGCGCGACCGCAGCGCGGAAGTCTATCTGCTGGGAAAGGGGTTCAGGTGACAGGTAGCGGGTGACAGGGTTTACCGGCGCAAAGCGCCGCAAATTACTGTCACCCGCCACCTGTCACCTGATTTAGGGCGGCGGGCTGAAATCGGTTAGAATGCCACGTTTTGGGTTGTATTCTTCCCCGCTGACACCGGGAGCGATGAGGACGAGGTACGGCATTGAATAACATGTTCAAGAATATGGCGGTCTGGCTGGTGATCGGTCTGGTGCTGATGACCGTCTTCAACCAATTCAATACCCGGCAGGTCACGCAGGCGTCGATGGATTATTCCCAGTTCATGGAGGAGGTCAAACGCGGCGTGATCACCGAGGTCATCATCCAGGGGCGGGTGCTCAAGGCGACGACGGGTGACGGCCGCAAGCTCACGGCCTATGCTCCGCAGGATATATGGATGGTCTCCGACCTGCTCAAGAACGACGTCAAGGTCGAAGCCAGGCCGGAAGACGAACAGTCCTTCCTGATGAATATTTTCATCAGTTGGTTCCCGATGCTGCTGCTGATCGGCGTGTGGGTGTTCTTCATGCGCCAGATGCAGGGCGGCGGCAAGGGGGGCGCGTTCTCGTTCGGCAAGAGCAAGGCCCGGCTGCTCGACGAGTCGACCAACAACATCACCTTTGCCGACGTTGCCGGATGCGACGAGGCCAAGGAGGAGGTCGCCGAACTCGTCGATTTCCTGCGCGACCCGTCCAAGTTCCAGAAGCTCGGCGGACGCATTCCCAAGGGCGTGCTGCTGGTGGGCAATCCGGGGACCGGCAAGACGCTGCTCGCCAAGGCCATCGCCGGCGAGGCGAAAGTGCCGTTCTTCTCGATCTCCGGTTCCGATTTCGTCGAAATGTTCGTCGGCGTGGGCGCGGCCCGGGTGCGCGACATGTTCGAAAACGCCAAGAAGCATTCGCCGTGCATCATCTTCATCGACGAGCTCGACGCCGTCGGCCGGCAGCGCGGCGCGGGCCTAGGCGGCGGCAACGACGAGCGCGAGCAGACCCTGAACCAGATGCTGGTCGAGATGGACGGTTTCGAGGCGAGTTCCGGGGTGATCGTCATCGCCGCCACCAACCGGCCCGACGTGCTCGACCCGGCGCTGATGCGGCCGGGGCGCTTCGACCGCCAGGTGGTGGTGCCGCTGCCGGACATCCGCGGCCGCGAACAGATTCTCAACGTGCATATGCGCAAGGTGCCGCTGGCGCCGGACGTCAAGGCCGACATCATCGCGCGCGGCACGCCGGGATTTTCGGGCGCCGACCTGGCCAACCTGGTGAACGAGGCGGCCCTGTTCGCCGCGCGCGGCAACAAGCGCCTGGTCGACATGGAGGACTTCGAGAAGGCCAAGGACAAGATCATGATGGGCGCCGAACGGCGCAGCATGGTCATGAACGAGGAGGAAAAGCGCAATACGGCGTACCACGAGTCCGGCCACGCGGTGGTCGCCAAGCTGGTGCCGAAGTCCGATCCGGTGCACAAGGTCACGATCATTCCGCGCGGCCGCGCGCTGGGCCTGACCATGCAGTTGCCGGAGGAGGATCGCTACGCCTACGACCGCACCTACCTCTTGAGCCGCGTCGCCGTGCTCTTCGGCGGGCGGATCGCCGAGGAACTGTTCATGAACCAGATGACTACCGGCGCTTCGAACGATTTCGAGCGCGCGACGCAGATGGCGCGCGACATGGTGACCCGCTACGGCATGTCCGACGTGCTCGGGCCGATGGTGTACGGCGAGAACGAGGGCGAGGTTTTTCTCGGGCGCTCGGTGACGACGCACAAGAATGTCTCGGAAGCGACGATGCAGAAGGTCGATGCCGAGATCCGGCGCATCATCGACGGGCAGTA
>JAISQQ010000262.1 GCA_031274075.1 Accumulibacter sp. | reverse complement strand
TGGGACCGGGTTGGCGATCTCCCGTGGGCGCGGGGGGCTACGCCCCCGCAACAGGGGGACGGACACGACGGCCGCTGTTGCGGGGCTGACGCCCCGCGCTCCCAGGAACCCCAAACCCAGCCGGCCTTCCGCGAAACCGCTGAACGTCTGCTTGAAACGGGGCGTAGGGCGGATGCAATCCGCCGGTCGTAAACCCCCGGCGCGAAGCGCCGCATTTTTCAAGATCAGCGCAGGCTTCGCCTTCGCAAGGATACGACTGGATTCCGGCTTGCGCCGGAATGACGGGGTGAAAATGGCCGCTGTCTGCGCTGAAACGCTCCCGCTGGCTCAAATCACCTTCGAATAGCGGTTTTGCGGTCGGTCGGCGCGCAGGCGCGCGTCGAAGACCATCGAGATGGCGCGCACCAGCATGCGTCCGGGGGGCAGGACGACGATCCGCCCGGGTTCGATGCGCAACAGCCCGGCGCGCTCCATTTCGCCGAGTTCGGCGATCTCGAGCGCGAAATGGCTTGGAAAGTCGATGCCGTATTCCTTTTCGAAGGCCGCGAACGGCAGGGCGAAATGGCACATCAGCGACTGGATGAGCGCCCGCCGCAGCACGTCGTCCGGCGTCAGTTCGACGCCCCGGAAGACGGGCAGGACGCCGTCGTCGAGACGCGCGTAGTAGTCGTCCAGCGTCCTGACGTTCTGGCTGTAGCTAGTGCCGAGCTGGCCGATGGCGGTGATGCCGAAAGACAGCATGTCGCGCTCGGCGTGCGTCGAATACCCCTGGAAGTTGCGATGCAGCCGCCCGGCGCGCTGCGCGACGGCCAATTCGTCGTCCGGCTTGGCGAAGTGGTCCATGCCGATGAACACGTAGCCGGCGGCGGTCAGCTTGTCGATGGCCAGCGCCAGGATGCGCAGGCGCTCGTCCGGCGCCGGCAGGTCGGCGTCGGCGATGCGCCGCTGCGGCTTGAACAGCGCCGGCAGGTGCGCGTAGTTGTAGATCGACAGCCGTTCCGGACTGGCCGCCAGCACGCGCTCGATGGTGCGCTCGAAGCCCGCCGCCGACTGCCGCGGCAGGCCGTAGATGAGGTCGATGCTGATCGACTTGAAGCCGCACTCGCGCGCCGCGTCGATCACCGCGAAGGTTTCCTCCTCGCCCTGGATGCGGTTGATCGCCCGCTGCACCCGCGCGTCGAAGTCCTGCACGCCGACGCTCATGCGGTTGAAGCCCAGTTCCGCGAGCAGGCCGACGGTGTCGCGGTCGACCTGGCGCGGATCGACCTCGATCGAATATTCGCCGCCGTCGAGCAGGCGGAAATGCCGCCGCGTCAGCGCCATCAACCGGCGCATCTCGCCGTGCGACAAGAAGGTCGGCGTGCCGCCGCCCCAGTGCAGTTGTTCGACCGCGTTGTCGTCCGGGTCCAGGAAGCCGGTTTGCAGCGCCAGTTCCCGTCCCAGGTATTTGAGGTATTTGGCCGAACGCCCGTGGTCCTGGGTGACGATCTTGTTGCACGCGCAGTAGTAGCAGATGGCGGCGCAGAACGGCAGGTGGAAATAGAGCGAAAACGGCTTCCGGCCGCGCGCGTCGCCGCGCCGCCGCAGGAGCCGCTGGCGATAGGCGTCGGCGCCGAAATCGGGGCCGAAACGGTCGGCCGTCGGATACGAGGTGTAGCGCGGACCGTGGATGTCGAAGCGGCGGATCAGCGCTTCGTCGAAGACGATCTCATCGGTAAAGGAGGTCATGGGTTGTCGGAATCGTGAAATGCCGTTCTGGCCGGGAAGCTCCCCTCGCCGGCAATCTGCGAATGAAATCACTCTATCACGGCCAAACAGCGCCAATGCCTCTTGGCTTTTACCGCATTCTGCATTTATGATGCAAGCAGGGTTAAACGAAGAGAAGGAGTCTGAAATGTTCAAGCATATCCTTGTTCCCACCGACGGTTCCGAGCTTTCGCAGGACGCGGTGCGTTTCGCCGTATCCTTCGCCAAGGAGATCGGCGCGAAAATCACCGCCTTCTATGCCAAGCCCGAATATCCCGTCACCTACTACGGCGAAGGCGTGCTCATCGATACCACGTCGCCGGAAAAATTCGCCGAACTGGCCGAAACGCAGGCGCAGGAGATCCTCGCCGCCGCGATCTGCCTCTGCCAGAAGGCCGAGGTGCCTTGCGACAAGCTGACCACCACCAGCGACGTCCCCTATGAAGGCATCATCGAGGCCGCCACGAACAGCGGCTGCGACCTGATCTTCATGGCGTCGCACGGACGGCGCGGATTCACCAGCCTGCTGCTGGGCAGCGAAGCCCAGAAGGTGCTCAAGCACTCGACGATCCCGGTGCTCGTCTACCGCACGCCGCGCACCGACTGAAGGGTTCAGGTATCAGGGATCAGATGCCAGGGATCAGGGATCAGATCGGTTAGCGGCGCTTCGCGCCGGAGGTTTAGGACCGGCGGATTGGCATCCGCCCTACGTGTCGGGGATCGGTAATTCTTGCGGGCGCGAAGCGCCCGGTAACTGACCTGATCCCTGATCCCTGTCACCTGATCCCTGATCACGTTTCCCCGTTTTCCGGGTTTCGCTTGAAGTAGCGCGGCGCTTCGAAAAGCGAGCCGATCTCGACGCGGCAAATCTGCGGATGGTCGGGAACGACGTAGAGGATCGGCGTCATCAGCTCCTCGAAGATGCCGCGCAGGCTGCGTCCCCCGGTCTTGTACTCGATGGCGATTTCCGCGATCTGCTCGAAGACCGGCGGCGCCACCACGAGTTCCACGCCCTCCGCGCGGAAGACTTCGCGGAACTGGTGGTAGATCGCGTTTTTCGGCACGCTCATGATGCGCGCCAGCATTTCCCTGGAGAGATCGCCGAAGCGGGCAACGACCGGCAGGCGCCCGGTAAACTCGGGAATCAGGCCGAACTCGAAAAGGTCGGTCGGTTTCACCCGGTCGTTGAGGCGGTCGAGGATGCTCTTGTTGTCCGTCTCCGAAGTGGCGATGAACCCGAAGCTGTGCGTCCGGGACATGATCTTGTCGAGTCCGACGAAGGCGCCGCCGCAGATGAACAGGATGTTCGTGGTGTCGATGAAGCGGTCGGCGCCCAGCTTGACGGGCGCGCCCTCCATGATCTTGAGCAGCGCGTGCTGGACGCTCTCGCCCGAGGTGGCGCGGGACTCGCCGGTCGACGAGGTCTTCAGCTTGTCGATCTCGTCGATGAAAACGATGCCCCGGCTGGCCTGCCGCAGATCGCCGCCTGCCCGGTCGACCAGGCGCTGGAGGATGGCCTCGATCTCGTCGCTGACGTAGCGGGTCTGCGCCAGCGAGGTCGCGTCGGCGGTGACGAAAGGCACCGCCAGGAAGCGCGACAGCGTCTCGCACGCCAGCGTCTTGCCGGTACCCGACGAACCGATGATCAGCACGTTGCTCTTGGCGATCGCCTCCGAGCGCTGGCCCAGGGTAGACAGTTTCCGGTAATGGGCGTAGACGGCGACGGCCAGCGTCCGCTTCGCCTCCTCCTGTCCAATGACGTATTGATCGAGATACTCGACAATCGCTCTCGGCGTGATTTCTTTCGACAACACGGGCGTTCTCCAGAAAATGAAATGTGAAATCCAAGTGTGAAATCCTGATCGGCGAAAAACCGGCCGCGTTCCGGTCCCATTCTCCGCGTTTGACTCAATCGCCTCCCATAATGCTATAGAATCCGGCGCACGACACACGAGGAAGAAGGAATGGCGATGTTCGAATGGTGGCATTGGGTGGTGCTGGGATTATGCCTTTCGATCGCCGAACTGGTGATCCCCGCCTTCTTCATCATCTGGTTCGGCCTCGGCGCGATCCTCGTCGGCCTGCTCCTGCTGCTCGCGCCCGGCCTGGCGCTGACCGCGCAGTTGCTCGTCTGGGCCGCCGCCTCGGGCGCGCTGGTCGTCGTATGGTTCCGCTATCTGCAGCCGAAGACCCGCACCTCGGCCGGTACCTCGGCGGACAGCGTGGCCGGCGAAATCGGCGTCCTGATCAGCGAGCTGCCGCCCCACGCCCGGGGCAAGGTGCGCTTCCAGAAGCCGGTCCTCGGCGCCGACGTGTGGGAATGCTACGCTGAACAGCATTTGACGGCCGGGGAACGCGTGCGCGTCGTCGCGGTCGAAGGTAATTTCATCAAAGTGGAGGCAAGCAAATGACCGGCACCATCATCACATCCGTCGTCATCGTGGCGTTCGTCTTTCTCACCGTCGCCAGCGGCGTGCGCATCGTCCCGCAAGGCGAGGAATGGATCGTGCAGCGCCTCGGCAAATACCGCGTCACCCTGCTGCCCGGCCTGTGCTTCATCATCCCGTACTTCGATTCCGTGGCCTACAAGGTCACCACCAAGGACATCATCCTCGACGTGCAGGAACAGGAGGTCATCACCCGCGACAACGCGGTCATCATGGTCAACGCCATCGCCTTCATCAAGGTCACCGATCCGGTCAAGGCCGTCTACGGCGTGGAGAATTTCTCCGAGGCCATCCGCAACATGATCATGACCACCCTGCGCTCGATCGTCGGCGAGATGGAACTCGATCACGCCCTGTCCTCGCGCGACATGATCAAGGCCCGCCTCAAGGCCGGCGTCGCCGACGAGGCGCTTGACTGGGGGCTGACCGTGAAATCGGTGGAAATCCAGGACATCAAGCCTTCGCACTCGATGCAGAAAGCCATGGAATTGCAGGCTTCCGCCGAGCGCGAGCGGAAAGCCATGGTCACCAAGGCCGAGGGCGAAAAGCAGTCGATGATCCTCTCCGCCGAAGCCCGCCTCGAATCGGCCGAACGCGACGCGGCGGCGCAAATCATGCTCGCCGAAGCCTCGTCGCAAGCCATCACCAAGATCACCTCCGCGTTCGGCGAGAACGAACTGCCGATGTTCTACCTGCTCGGCGAGAAATACATCGCCAGTCTGGGCCGGATGGCCGAATCGCCGAACGCCAAGCTGCTGCTCCTGCCCGGCGACCTGCAAAACACCCTGCGCGGCCTGTTCCAGAAGCTGCAGAAGCCCTGATTCTCAGGGATCAGGGATCAGAGGTCAGGAATCAGAGGACAGATCAGTTACCGGGCGCTTTGCGCCCGCAAGAATTACCGATCCCTGACACGTAGGGCGGATGCCAATCCGCCGGTCGTAAACCTCCGGCGCGAAGCGCCGCTAACTGATCTGATCCCTGATCCCTGATCCCTGATCCCTGATTCCTGGAACTCATTCCAACTCCCGCAGCTTCTGGAACGCTTCTTCCACCCGGCGCGCGGCGATGATCTCCATGCCGGCGATCGCTTGCCGGGGGCGGTTGGCTTCCGGGATCAGGGCGCGGGTGAAGCCGAGCTTGGCGGCTTCCTTCAGGCGTTCCTGGCCGCGCGGCGCGGGGCGGATCTCGCCGGCCAAGCCGACTTCGCCGAAGACGATGAGCTTTCCCGGCAAGGATTTGTTCTTCAAGGAAGAAACGATCGACAGCAGCACCGCGAGATCGGCCGCCGGCTCGCCGATCCGGACTCCGCCGACGGCATTCACGAAGACATCCTGGTCGAAGCAGAGAATGCCCGCGTGGCGATGCAGCACGGCCAGCAGCATCGCCAGCCGCTGCGCGTCGAGCCCGACGGTCAGCCGGCGCGGGTTGCCGTGCGCCTGGTCGACCAGCGCCTGGATCTCCACCAGCAAGGGCCGCGTTCCCTCCTGGGTGACCAGCACGCACGAACCGGGGACATCCTGGCCGTGCTGCGAAAGGAACATCGCCGACGGGTTGCTGACGCCTTTCAGCCCGCGGTCGGTCATGGCGAAGACGCCGATCTCGTTGACCGCGCCGTAGCGGTTCTTCACCGCGCGGATAAGGCGGAAGCTCGAATGCGTGTCGCCCTCGAAGTAGAGCACGGTGTCGACCATGTGTTCGAGTACGCGCGGCCCGGCCAGCGCGCCCTCCTTGGTGACGTGTCCGATCAGGATCACCGTGGTGCCGCTCTGCTTGGCCAGCCGGGTGAGCCGCGCCGCGCATTCGCGCACCTGCGCCACCGAGCCTGGCGCGGAACTCAATTGCTCCGACCACAGCGTCTGGATCGAGTCGATCACCGCCACGCGCGGCTTTTTTTCCTCCAGCGCGGCGAGAATCCTTTCCAGCCGGATCTCCGCCAGCAGCTTGAGTCGCCGGGTATCGAGCGCCAGCCGCCGCGCGCGCAGCGCGATCTGCTGGCCGGATTCCTCGCCGCTCACGTAGAGCACCGGCGAAGCGCCGGAGAGCGCGGCCAGGGCCTGCAGCAGCAAGGTGCTCTTGCCGATACCCGGATCGCCGCCGATCAACACCACGCCGCCGGCCACCAGGCCGCCGCCGAGCGCCCGGTCGAACTCGCCGACCCCGGTCGGCAGCCGATCCTCTTCGCGCGCCTCGATGTCGGCCAGCGTCTGCACCCCGGCGGAGGCGCCCGGCGCGGCGAAACGCCGCGACGACGGCGTGACCGCCTCGGCGACGCTTTCGACCAGCGTGTTCCACGCCTCGCAGCCCGGACACTGCCCTTGCCATTTCGACGAAACCGCGCCGCATTCGGTACAGGAATAGACCGTCTTCGCCTTGGCCGCGGTCAAGCTTCGTCCCCTTTTCAGCCGCCTCCGGCTTCGATCACCGGCACGCGCCGCGCCAGCGCGCAGAGCAGTTCATAGCCGATGGTTCCGGCGGCGGCGGCGACCTCGTCCACGGCCAGCCCTTCGCCCCACAGCACCACCTCGCTGCCGGGCCCCGCCGCAGGAATGTCGGTCAGGTCGCAGGCCAGCATGTCCATCGACACGCGGCCGACGGTCGCCGTGCGCGCGCCGGCGACCAGGATCGGCGTCCCGCTCGGCGCGTGACGCGGGTAGCCGTCGGCGTAACCGCAGGCGACGACGCCGACGCGCATCGGCCGCGACGCCTCGAAAGTCCCGCCGTAGCCCACCCGCTCTCCCGGGCCGATCTCCTGCACGCTCAGGACGTGGCTCGCCAGGGTCATCGCCGGACGCAGCCCGAAGCTCGCGGCGCTCTCGTCCGCGAACGGGCTGGCGCCGTACAGCAGGATGCCCGGACGCGCCCAGTCGCCCACCGTGCTCGGATAGCGCAACAGGGCCGCCGAGTTGGCCAGCGAACGGGCCAGCGAGTTGCCCAACGGCGGCGGCAGCTTCAAGTCCGCGGTCATTTGCCGGAAGCGTTCGAGTTGCCAGTCCACGCCGCGCTCGCCGTCCGCCGTGGCGAAATGCGTCATCAGCGTGACCAACGCCAGGCAATCGGCCATGTCCGCCAGCTCGCGGCGGACGGCGGGCATTTCCTCCAGCCTGAAACCCAGGCGGTTCATTCCGGTGTTGAGTTTGAGGTAGATCGGCAGACGCGCCGGCAAGACCGCGTCGCGGATCATGCGCAACTGTTCGAGCCGCTGCACGGCGGGCGTCAATCCATATCCGGCGCACGCCGCCAGGTCGTGCCGATCGAAAAAGCCTTCCAGGAGCAGGATCGGCTGCCGCAGCCCGGCGTCGCGCAGCGC
>JAISQQ010000245.1 GCA_031274075.1 Accumulibacter sp. | reverse complement strand
GGCTTGAAAAGTGCCGCCGCCTTTGGAAGAACTGCGAACGCAAGCTACATACCTCCCTTCAAATGTTCAAACTCGCCTTTGTCAGACTCTTACTTAATAGATGCTAAACAGGCTCTTAGACCGACAGGCATGAATGCCTGTCGCTAATTTCTTGCTTCTTGAGCGCGCCAAGTCAAACGATTTCGTAATCGCTTAACTTGAGCTTTTGGAAAGTCACTTTCTCGTATTTGCTTTCCTTGGGCACGGGGTAGGTGCAGTCGAAACCCATTTTCGCGCCGAATCCGTCGTCGGTGACCGGGTTCAGTTCGTGTCCGCGGGCACCGGGGACGATGATGATGTCCTTGACGGGATCGCAGCGGGTCACCAGCGCTCTTTCGACTTCCTCGGGGTCTTCGACATCCACGTCGCTGTTGACCGCCGTCACCATCTGCAGCGGCGGGAAGGCGGCGAAGGTGGCGAGTATCGCGTTCTTCGACAGGCCGTTGATGGGCGGGTCGATCTGGATGATCACGTGGTAATGGCTGCCGCCGTGCGTCATGTAAACCTTCTTCAATCCCTTGACCTGCTTCGATACCGTCTGGAAGATGTTGGCCTCGACCCCGAGTCCCACCGAGTTCCACACTTCCTTGCCCGGGAGCAGGGCGCCGATGATCGGCTGGCGGCAATGGGTGATGGCCTTGACGCGCACCACCCAGCGGTCGTCCCTGGAGGCGTAGTAGCCGCTGACCTCGCCGAACGGGCCTTCCGGCTCGCGGACATGGGGCAGTATTTCCGCTTCCATGATCAACTGCGCGTCGGCGATCCCCTCCGGGGCAACGGTCTTGCTCTTGCACAGCCGCGCGGGTTCTCCCAGGAGATACGAGGCCACGCCAAGCTCGTCCACGTCGATCGGCGCGGCGGCGCTGGGCGTGATGGCGGCGACGTAGTAGGCGGCGTCTACGCCGTTGTTGATGGTGATCTCCAATGGCTCGCCCCGGGCCTCGGCGCGTTCGTAGTAGTCCCGCAAATGCCTGCCGATGTCCATCAGCAGTCCCAGCCGATCCTTGCCCTTGACCATGAGCCGGTGGATGGAGGTGTTGCGCACGCCGCTATCCGGGTCCTTGGCGATGACCACGCAATTGGAGAAATACGGGCCGCCGTCCTGCAGGGCGTAGGTCGGCACGGGGATTTTTTCGAGGTCGAGCTCCTTCATCACGACTTCCTGGGCGGGGGCGTTTTCGACGACGACCGGCGGCACGGGGTTTTGGGAAAGGCTTTGCATGGCGCGCGCGAACAAGAACGGCAATTCGGCCTTATCCACGCCGAACAGGCAGGCCAGGTTGTCCCGGTTCCACCACAGCCCGATGGCCAGGGGAAACTCGCGGCCCTTGACCTTTTCGAACAGCACCACCTTGCCGCCTTCATGAGCCTTGGCGATTCCCGCCAGCTCATGCACCGGGTCCACTTCGCTCCTGACGGTCGCCAGGCGGCCTTCCTGCGCCAGTTTTTCCAGACTCTTCCGGTAATCCATGCCTATCCTCCTTCAGTTTTTTGGAATCGAACAGCGAACGGCTTTGCGTCGTTTTCCGGGTGTTCGCTTCACCGGATTCTACCGTTTTCGCGGGCGATGACCAGAAAAACCCCAGGGGCATCGCAGTCTCCATGAATCGAGATGTGCGCGCGGAAATGGCGACGCTTGCCGGGCGCTTCACGCCCGCGACAATTACGAATACCCGACACCTGACACCTGACACCTGATCCCCGACACGTAGGGCGGGAAAGCGAAGCGCCTCCCGCCGATCCTTTTCACGGCGCAACGCGCCGCACAATTCAAAGGCCGTTGAATAATAGAGGCGGCTGCGCCGCCGGAGAGAACGACCGGCGGGAGGCGCTTCGCTTTCCCGCCCTACGGGGTGCGCCAACGGTTTGGCGCCCACGCCCAGGCAGGCTTCAGGACAAAAAATCGCAAGGCATGACGCGGATGCGGTCGCACACGGCTTCAAGGTCGTTCTGGTCGTGCGAGACGAACAGGCAGGTCGCGCGGGTATTGGCGAGGATTTCCTTCATCTCCGAGCGGATGCCGGTTTTCAGTTCGCTGTCCAGATTGCTGAACGGCTCGTCCAGCAGCAATACCTTGGGTTCCGGGGCCAGGGAGCGCGCCAGCGCGACGCGCTGTTGCTGGCCGCCGCTGATTTCGTAGGGATAACGTTCGGCCAGTTCCGCCATGCGCACCAGTTCCAGCATGGCTAAAACGCGCTGCCTGCGCGCTTCTCGCGGCAGGCGGTGCAGGCCGTAGGCGATATTGCCCGCCACCGTCATGTGCGGAAAAAGGCCGTAGTCCTGGAATACCATGCCGACCTGCCGTTCTTCCGGGGTGACGTTGACTTCCGCGCTGGAAATCACCCGGCCATCCAGACGGACGATGCCCCTCTGAATCTTTTCAAATCCGGCGATAATCCTCAGCAGGGTGCTTTTGCCCTGTCCGCTTGGCCCGGCAATTCCCAGAATTTCGCCATGTTCCACAGATAAATTGAAGTTTTCGAGTATCCATGACGTGGTTTTACCCGCGTTTTTGTTCGGATAAGCGAAAAACAGGTTTTCAATGTCCAGAAATGGCACCGCTTTGCTCCTTTTTTGCCCATTGTTGCGTCAGGACGATGAAGATTGCGCTCACCACGATGATGCACAGCGACGGCAGCGCCGTTTCTTCCAGCACCTCGTTATTGGCGAAGCGATAGACCGTGGTGCCCAGCGTCTCCGAGTTGAAGGGGCGCAAAATCAGTCCCAGCGGCAATTCTTTCACGATGTCGATGAAGACCAGGGCCGCGCCGCTGATCAGGGCGTGCCGGATCAGCGGCAAATCCACCCGGAAAAAAGTCTGCGTGACCGTTCGCCCCAGCGTGCGGGAGGCTTCGGTATAGACCTTGCCCGTTCTGATGAAGCCCATTTCGACCGCCTGGTAGCCAATGGTGAAAAAACGGACGCCATAGGCAAAAATCAGCATGGCGCTACCCATGCTGATTTGCCGGACAGAAAACGAAGGGATGAGTTGCGCCAGCGATTTGTCCAGCCCCACGAACAGAAGCGTCACGCCAATGGCGAGCACGGCGGAAGGAATGCCGTAGCCGATGGTCGCCGCCTGCGCCGCCAGAGTGCGCATCCTGCCGCCGAACAAACGGTTGGCGTTAACCGTTGCCGTCGCCGCTATCATAATCGCGGCAGTGGCGATAAGCGCGACCATCAGCGTGTATTGAATGGCCTGCCAGAGCGCGGCGGTACGCGCCGTCTGCCAACTCATCGACAACCAGTGCAGCATCTGCGCCAATGGAATAACCAGGCTCAGGCAAACGACCAGACCGCAGAACGCCGGTATGCCAAACCGGGCAAAGCCGATCGCCCGTTGCGGCGCGAGCCGACTTTCGCGGCTGGAAACGACGCGGTATTTACGCGCGTTCATCAGGCTTTTACGCAACAGAAGCACCGCCAGCACCAGCAATAACAGGATGAACGCGAGCTTGATGCCCGTATCCGAATCCCCCATGCCGAACCATGCCGAAAAAATGGCCGTGGTGAAGGTATTGAGTCCGTAATAGCTGACCACGCCAAAATCATTCAGCACTTCCAGGCAGACCAGAATGGCGCCCGCGCTCGCGGAGGGCATCAGCAACGGCAACGCGACAACGCGAAACAGGCGGCGGCGTCCGCCCAGCAGCAGGGCGTTTTCAAAGAGCGAGCCGCTTTGCTGATACAAAAAACTGCGGGCAAGCAGGTAAACATAAGGGAACAGGGTGAGGCTGAATATCCAGGTCGCGCAGGCCATCGCGGGCAGGGTCGGCAACATGGCATGGATGCGGATATTGAAATAGCTGGCGAAAAAAGCCTGAACCGGGCCGGTATAGTCCAGAAATCCGCCATAGGCATAGGCCGCGACATAGGGCGGAATGGCCAGCGGAAGAATCAGCAGCGTCTCGAAAAGGCGCTTGCCCCAGAAATCATACATGCCGACAAACCAGGCCAGCGCCACGCCCAGCGTCAACGCCGCAATGCCGCTTCCCGCCGCGAGGATGAGCGTTTCCGAAAAATACGTAGGCAGCATATTGTCGCGGACATAGCGCCAGTATTCCCCGGCCGGAGAGAT
>JAISQQ010000224.1 GCA_031274075.1 Accumulibacter sp. | reverse complement strand
GGCGTTCCGGACCCTTGCGAGCATCTGCGCTACGTCATGGACGCCGTCGCCGAGACGCGGCGGGCGCTGGCCGGCGCGGCGCCGCTGATCGGCTTCGCCGGCAGTCCGTTCACGCTGGCGTGCTACATGGTCGAAGGCGGATCGAGTCACGACTTCGCGCGCGTCAGGACGATGATCCACGACCGGCCGGATCTCGCCCACCGCATCCTGTCGGTCAACGCCGAGGCCGTCACCCGCTACCTGAACGCGCAGATCGAGTCCGGCGCGCAGGCGGTGATGCTCTTCGATTCCTGGGGCGGCTGCCTGTCGGCGGCGGCGTATCGCGAATTTTCGCTGGCCTACGCGCAGCGCGTCGTCGCCGGCCTGATCCGGGAAAAGGATGGACAGCGCGTCCCGTCGATCGTCTTCGCCAAGGGCGGCGGCCTGTGGCTGGAGGACATCGCCGCCTGCGGCTGCGACGCGCTCGGACTCGACTGGACGATCGACATCGGCGCGGCGCGGCGCAGGGTCGGGGAGCGCGTGGCCTTGCAGGGCAACCTCGACCCGAGCGTGCTGCTGGCCTCCCCGGAGGCCATCGTCCGCGAGGCGCGGGCGGTGCTCGACAGTTTCGGGTCCGGCAGCGGACATGTCTTCAATCTCGGACACGGCGTTTCCCGCTTCACGCCGCCCGAACACGTGGCCGTGCTGGTCGACGCGGTGCATGATTACAGCCGCCGCCAGCGCGGGAAAGCGCCGGAAAATCGCGCCGCGATCGATCGCCGGGCTTGACTTATGCACAAAATTGTGCCGCCGTCGCCGATTGCCGCAAGGAAACCAGAAAAATCAGAGGCTTAGTTGTATCTATTTGATTCTATTGGTTTTTATGCTTGCCACTTTTTGTGGCAACGGGCTTCAAATCCTTGAAGCGGGCTGGTTTGAGCCGTTTCGCCACGAACGCTCCACAGACTTATCCACAGAAAATGTGCACAAAGGGAAATAGCCTGACAGGCTAATAAGTTACAGTGATATTACAGAAATTGGGCGAACAGAATGAGCCAAGTAGGGTTCAGATGACAGAGGACAGGGGACAGGGGACAGTCCAGTTACCGGCGGCTTCGCCGCCGCAAGAATTACTGATTCCTGATCCCTGTCCTCTGACATCTGACACTTCCATCGCCCGCGTCGCGCTGGGCGTGCCGCTGCCGCGCCTGTTCGATTACCGGACGCCGCCGGGGGAGGCGCTGACGGCGGAGGATATCGGCCGCCGGGTGCGGGTCGGTTTCGGGACGCGCTCCCGCATCGGCGTCATCGTCGCCCTGGCCGGCGCTTCCGAGCTTGCCGACGAACAGTTGAAGCCGCTGGACGCGGTGCTGCGCGACCTGCCCGCGCTGCCGGCGGACTGGTTCCGCCTGAGCGAATTCTGCGCCTCGTACTACCAGAGGCCGCTGGGCGAGGTGATGCTGTCGACCCTGCCCGCGGGGCTGCGCCGCGTCGATCCGCCCAAGGCGCGCGCGGCCCGCCGCGCGGCGAAGCCGGCCCCGGCCCAGCAGGCGCCGGAACTGACCGGCGAACAGCGCCAGGCGCTCGAACGCGTCGCCGCCGACGCG
Source organism: Accumulibacter sp. (assembly GCA_031274075.1). Taxonomy (GTDB): domain Bacteria; phylum Pseudomonadota; class Gammaproteobacteria; order Burkholderiales; family Rhodocyclaceae; genus Propionivibrio. The sequence goes on along the minus strand of JAISQQ010000224.1, from coordinate 1,394 downwards.
CCGGGATTTCACGCCTACCTGCTGCACGGCGTCACCGGCAGCGGCAAGACCGAAGTCTACCTGCGCCTGGTCGAACGGACGCTGGCCGCCGGCCACAGCGTTCTTTTGCTGGTGCCCGAGATCAATCTCACGCCGCAGCTCGAAGCGCGCGTCGCGGCGCGGTTCCCCGAGGCCGGGCTGGTTGGCCTGCACAGCGAACTGGCCGAGGCCGCGCGCGCGCGCAACTGGAAGGCGGCGCTCGAAGGCCGGGCGCGCATCGTACTCGGGACGCGGCTGGCGGTGTTCACGCCGATGCCGGAACTCGGCCTGATCGTCGTCGACGAGGAACACGACGCCTCATTCAAGCAACAGGACGGCATGCGCTACTCGGCCCGCGACGTGGCGGTCTTCCGGGCGCATCAGCGCGGCATCCCGATCGTGCTCGGCTCGGCCACGCCGTCGCTGGAAAGCTGGGCCAACGCCGCCGATCCGCGCACGCCGCCGCGCTATACCCTGCTGACGCTGCGCGAACGCGCCGTGTCCGGCGCCCGCCTGCCCGCCGTGCAGCGCGTCGACACCCGTCCGGAGAAATTGCAAGACGGCTTCTCCGGCGTCCTGCTGCAAGCCATCGCCAAGCGCCTCGAACGCGGCGAGCAGAGCCTCGTCTTCCTCAACCGGCGCGGCTACGCGCCGGTGCTGGCCTGCGTCCAATGCGGCTGGATCTCGCGCTGCCATCGCTGCGCGGCCAATCTGGTGCTGCATCTGGCCGACGGGCGGCTGCGCTGCCACCACTGCGGTTTCGAGAGCCGCGTGCCGCGCGCCTGCCCGACTTGCGGCAACCAGGACATCCAACCCTTCGGGCGCGGCACCCAGCGCCTCGAAGCCGTGCTGGCGGAACGCTTTCCGCAGGCGCGCATCCTGCGCGTCGACCGCGACTCGGCCCGCAGCCGGAAACAATGGGAAGCCCTGCTCGCACGCATCCACGCCGGCGAAGCCGACATCCTCGTCGGCACCCAGATGCTGGCCAAGGGGCACGACTTTCCCAAGCTGACCCTGGTCGGCGTGCTCGGCGCCGACGCCGCGCTGTTCGCCGCCGACTGGCGCGCCCCCGAGCGCCTGTTCGCCCAGTTGATGCAGGTCGCCGGCCGCGCCGGCCGCGCCGGTCTCCCCGGCGAAGTGCTGGTGCAGACGCAGTTCCCGGAGCATCCGCTCTACGCCGCGCTGGTGCGCCAGGACTATCCGGCCTTCGCCGCCGCGCAACTGGAAGAGCGGCGGCAGGCCGGTTTCCCCCCCTACGCCTACCAGGCCATGCTGCGCGCCGAAGCGCCGCAAATGGCCGACGCCATCGCCTTCCTCGCCACCGCCCGCGCCTGGCCGTCCGCCGCGGCGCACGCCGACGTGACCCTGTACGACCC
>JAISQQ010000137.1 GCA_031274075.1 Accumulibacter sp. | reverse complement strand
CCGGGTTCGGCTTGTTGACGTCGATGCCGTACTTGACGATGGCTTCGGCGACCTTGCCGCGGTCGATGGCGCCGTCGTCCGCCAGCGCCTTGAGCGCGGCCAGCGCGATCCAGCGCCGGTCGATCTCGAAGAAATGGCGCAGCGCGGCGCGCGTGTCGGATCGCCCGAAACCGTCGGTGCCCAGGGTGACGTAGCGCCGGTCGATGAACGGGCGGATCTGCTCGGCGTACAGGCGCACGTAATCGCTGGCGGCGACAACCGGACCCCGCGTCCCGGCGAGGCAGCGTTCGACGTGGCTTTGCCTTGGCGTTTCCGTCGGATGCAGCATGTTCCAGCGCGCGGCGTCCTGGCCTTCGCGGGCCAGTTCGTTGAAGCTCGGGCAGCCCCACAGGTCGGCGTCGACGCCCCAGTCGCCGCGCAGCAGGTCGGCGGCGGCGATGACCTCGCGGAAAATGGTCCCCGAACCGAGCAGTTGCACGCGCGGCGCGGCCTGCCCATCCCTGGCCTTGGCCTTGGCTCCCTGGCGGAAGAGGTACATGCCCTTGACGATGTCGCCTTCGGCGCCCGCGGGCATTTCGGGGTGCTCGTGGTTCTCGTTCATCACCGTCAGGTAGTAGAAGACGTCGTGCTGTTCGGCGAACATGCGGCGCATGCCTTCATGCATGATCACCGCGATTTCGTAGGCGAAGCTCGGGTCGTAGCTGACGCAGTTGGGCACCAGTCCGGAGAGGATCAGCGAATGCCCGTCCTGGTGCTGCAAGCCTTCGCCGTTCAGCGTGGTGCGCCCGGCGGTGCCGCCGACGAGGAAGCCGCGCGCGCGCTGGTCGCCCGCCGCCCAGCAGAGGTCCATGACGCGCTGGAAGCCGAACATCGAGTAGCAGATGTAGAAGGGAATCATCTGTACGCCATGCACCGAGTAGGAAGTCGCGGCGGCGATCCAGTCGCTCATCGCGCCCGCCTCGTTGATGCCTTCCTGCAACACCTGGCCGGTCTTCGATTCCTTGTAGAACATCAGTTGGTCGTGGTCTTCCGGCACGTATTTCTGGCCCTCCTGGCTCCAGATGCCGATCTGGCGGAACAGGCCTTCCATGCCGAAGGTGCGCGACTCGTCGGGAATGATCGGCACCACGTGGCGGCCGATGTTTTTGTCCTTGAGCATGATGTTGAGCGCGCGCACGATGGACATCGTGGTCGATATCTCGCGCCCTTCGCCGGAAGCCTTCAACAGCGGCTCGAACGCGGCGAGCGGCGGAATCTCGAGCGCGGCCGCGGCGCGGCGGCGCCGCGGCAACTGGCCGCCCAGCGCGGCGCGGCGCGCGCGCATGTAGTCGAGTTCTTCCGAACCCTCGGCGAACTTGAGATAGGGCAGCGATTCGAGCTGGTCGTCGGCGATCGGCAGCTTGAAGCGGTCGCGGAAACCGATCAGCGCGTCGTGATCGAGTTTTTTCTGCTGGTGCGAAATGTTCATCGCCTCGCCGGCCTCGCCCATGCCGTAGCCCTTGATCGTCTTCGCCAGGATGACCGTCGGCTGGCCCGGATGCTCGCTGGCGGCCTTGAAGGCGCTGTAGATCTTGAAAATGTCGTGGCCGCCGCGGTTGAGCAGCCAGATGTCGGCGTCGGTCCAGTCGGCGACCAGTTCCCGGAGTTCCGGGGTGTTGAAGAATTTCTCGCGCACGTAGGCGCCGTTCTTGGCCTTGAGCGTCTGGTAGTCGCCGTCGACCAGTTCCATCATGCGTTTTTTCAGCAGGCCCTTCTTGTCGCGCTCGAAGAGCACGTCCCAGTGCCGGCCCCAGATCAGCTTGATGACGTGCCAGCCGGCGCCGCGGAAGGTGCCTTCCAGTTCCTGGATGATCTTGCCGTTGCCGCGCACCGGGCCGTCGAGGCGCTGCAGGTTGCAGTTGATGACGAAAATCAGGTTGTCGAGTTTCTCGCGGGCGGCCATGCCGATGGCGCCGAGCGCTTCGACCTCGTCGGTCTCGCCGTCGCCGAGGAAGGCCCATACCTTGCGCTCCTGCGCCTCGATGGCGCCGCGGCTTTCCATGTAGCGCATGAACCGGGCCTGGTAGATCGCCTGGATCGGCCCAAGCCCCATGGACACCGTCGGGAACTGCCAGAAATCCGGCATCAGCCAGGGGTGGGGATACGACGACAAGCCGTGGCCGCCGACTTCCTGGCGGAAATTGTCCAACTGCTCCTCGCTCAATTGGCCGAGCTGGAAGGCGCGGGAATAGACGCCCGGAATCGAGTGGCCCTGGAAGAACACCAGGTCGCCGCCGTGTTTTTCCGACGGCGCGCGCCAGAACCAGTTGAAGCCGACTTCATAGAGCGCCGCCTGCGAGGCGAACGAGGCGATGTGGCCGCCGACGTTGGTGTGCTTGTTGGCGCGCATGACCATGGCCATGGCGTTCCAGCGGATGAAGTTGCGGATGCGGATTTCCAGGGTGGCGTCGCCGGGATAGATCGGCTGGTTTTCGACGGGGACGGTATTGACGTATTCGGTGGTCGCGCTGTACGGGATGTCGATGCCTTCCTCGCGCGCCTCGGCGATCAGCTTTTCGATCAGGAAATGAGCGCGCTCGACCCCCTCGTTCTCGATGACGCCCGCCAGCGCCCCGAGCCATTCCAGGGTTTCCTGCGGGTCCGAATCGTTCTGCGCGAGGGGGTAGTGCTGTTCTTGAGGGGATGCCATGACGTGTCTCCGGGTGTTCTGATGGATGGCTTGCGATTCGTTTATTGTAAATGAACTTGGAAGGAGTTTGCCTCCCCTCCCGGCTCGCCGCGCTCGAAGCCCCGCCGCAAGAAAGGGGATTCAAGCTCCACGGCTTTCTCGCGGGCGGGGGGTCAAACCACAGTGGGCACAGTGGGTTTTACGATGGATGGCTCATGCCTGCTCCACGACCGCTTTCTTGTTTCACCAAACGAATTTCCTGATGAAAGACGCCCAAAATCCGACTCACGGCGGCGGAAAAGGTTCAATCGGCCGGTTTTTCCGGCTCGGGTTCCAGGGGGTGGGCCGGGTCGTCGGTTTCAGAAGCTGTTTGCGATCGTCCCTCTGGGAGCGCGACAGGGCCATCGCACTCTGTGGCGTCGTTGGCATCGTGGCGATTTTCCTGGGACGCGGGTCTCCGGCCCGCCTGGGCGCTGGCGCCAACGGCCCGTTCACCCCTTCAACAGCCGCTCTTCGGCCAGCGCCAGCGCTTCCGGCTCACCCAGCAGCACGACTACGTCGCCGGCGGCGAAGCGCGTATCCGGCGACGGTTCCCGCGTCTTGACGTCGCGCCGGCGGATCGCCATCACTTCGGCTCCGCTTCTTTCGACGGCCAGGTCGTCGACGGTCTGGCCTACGGCGAAAGCGCCTTCCGCGAGGAAAACCGAGCCCAGGCGGGTTTCCTCGCGCTCCCGCTCCGGATCGTCGTCGTCGCGCCCGGCAAGGAAAAACTCGCGCAGCGAACGATAGCGCGCGCCCCGCGTCTCGCGGATACGGCCCAGCACCCGGCGGATCGGCGCTCCGGACTGGATCAGCGCGTGCGACGCCAGCATCAGGGCGAGTTCCAGCGTTTCCGGCACGATCTCGGCGGCTCCGGCGCGCTGCAGGACGTCGAAGTCCTTTTCGTCGC
>JAISQQ010000041.1 GCA_031274075.1 Accumulibacter sp. | reverse complement strand
CGATGGCGTAGATCAAGACGCGGCCCCAGCCGTTTTGCAGAAACCACGAAGCATCGGGGTCGAGGTAGGGAGCGAGCGCGTCTTCCGGCAAGCGGCCAGAACACGTGGCGCTGTCGCTGGCGCAGGGCGGTATGGGCGAGGCTTTCACGTTGCCTATGCGGGACGCGCAGTCCGCCGCGTCGGAAGGCGCCGGGTGCGGATAATTCCCGTTGTCCGCGAAGTATTCTTTCAGCGCCTTTTGCGCCTGGTTCAGGGCGCGTTTCTCCAGCGCGGCGACGAGTTCCCGCACGGAAACGCCGATGACGAAATCATTCACGGCAAGATGGCCGGAGCCGTCCTTGACCGGCCCCTGGACGAACGGCCCCGCCGCCCTGGCGTTGTTTTTTCCCGCGAAGACATCGAGATAGTCCGACGCCGTGTTGTCGGGCGGGATCTTCCTGTCCTGGCCCGGCAAGGGCGGGCCGGGAGCGAAGATGACGGCGGCCAGTTCCTCGCCGGCGGGAGTCAGCAGCGTGCCGTCGGCGGCGTACAACAGGAGTGTGCCTTTGCTGTCGCTGTTGATCGCCTGGCTGTTCAGGTTCGGGTTGCGAAAGCTGTCGCTGACGGCGTACCACAGGGGTTCTCCATGGGCGTCGCGCAGTTTTTCCATGCCCAGCGACTTCCAGGGCAAACGTCCGATGGACGTTTCGCCGCCGCTGGAGCAGCTTCCCGAAGCGTTGCCCGAGGCGGCCTCGCCAAAAAAATTCCGGTCGGGGCAAGGCAATGTTCCCGGACGGTGATGGCTGTCCGTGCCGGTATCCCCTTGCAGCACCGCCCAGGCGATGAGCGCCTGTTTGGCCTGCGCCAGCGTTTCGAGCGTTCTTCGCCGGCGCTCGGTTTCAGGATTGTTCCCGGCGAGCGAAGTCAGCAGTACGCTGCCGAACGCCAGCACCATCACCAGCAGCATGACCAGCAGCGCGGCCCCCTGGCTTCCCTTCGGACACGGCGTTTCCATGCCTCGCCAGCCGTTCATCGCGGAGCGCCTTTGACTTCGATCCACCCCTCGCCCAGCAGGCCGGCCGTTTCGCCGGTGTTGCGCTTGACCGTGTCGCCGACGCTGGCCCGGATGTCCGCGCCGTCTTTGCGACGGACGACGACTTTGCCGGGATGGGCGCGATCCGGGATGACGGCGACGCCGTCCGCCGCGTCCTGATCATCCCGATCGTCCCGCGCGACGCCGTTGATCCAGACGGTGCGCCGGCCGCCGCTGCGCGTCACCACGCCGTCGATGGTCAGCGCCGGCTCCTCGGCGGTTTCGGGAATTTCGGGGATATCCCGCCGCCGTTCCGGGATGTCGAACTGGCGCTGCCGTTCGAGCGCTTCCCGGCGTTCCGGGGTGAAGAACAGGCGGCCGAGTTCCTGCGCCGCCGCCGGTCCGGGGAGCGTGGCGGCAAGCGTGGCGGCAAGCGCGAGCGCGCCCGCCAGCCGCGCCGGCCAGCCGCGCCGTGGCCGGAGGAAAAAGCGGCGCGGGCGCTTCATGGCTCGCTTCCCCCGTCCTTCGCGGCTTCGCGCAGGGTGATCCAGTCGATCAGGCAATCCGCCTGCAACAGCCCTTGCAGCGCGTCGTCCACGCCCGTCCGGCGCGCCAGCTCGCAGCGCCTGACCTGGATCAGGGCGGGCGCTTCGCGGCGCAGCGCGTCGAGCAGGCGGGTCAGGTCTTCCTCGTGCAGCAGGCGCAGTCGCAGTTTCATGCTGCTGGCGTGCAGGCCGAACGCCCCGCTCCGGGCCTCGTCCAGCGCGTGCCGCGGGGCGAACTCGTAGCGCAGCTCGATCAGCCGCAGGCGGTCGCGGATCTCGCCGAGCAGTTCGACCCATTCCAGGCGCTGTTCCTCGCCGATCACGCCGCGCGCCTGGAGACGGTTGAACAGCGCCGCCTTTTGCCGGATTTCGTGCTCCTCGCCGCGCAGCCGCCGCAGTTTCCCGTCGATCTCGTTGCGTTCGGCCCGCGCCGTGGACAACGCCGTCCGCGCGGCGTCGATCCGGTCGCTTGAAAAGACGAGCGCCGCCGCGCCGAGCGCGGCCATCAGCGCCAAGGCCAGCAGGCTGCCCCGCAGGCGGGACAGGTCGCGCCGCCCGAAGTTCACGGCGCGGCCTCGCGGCTGACCCGCAGCGCGAACTCGCGCGGCTTTTCTTCCTCCGCCGAGGCGTCGCCGCCGCGCAGCGAAGCGCCGGAAGCGATGTCGAAAGGCTGCTGGAGAATTTCCACGCGCAGGCCCGCGGCGCGCAAGGCGTCGACGAAACGGTTGAAGGCGGCGAGCCACTGGCGGGTGCTGGCCTGGGCGGGAAGCCGCAGCCTTCCATGCACGGCCATGCTTTCGCCATCCTCCGGCGGCGGACGGGCGTCCGCGGCCATGCCGTCGCCCCCCGCGGCGCCAGGTTCACCGCCGCCGATCTTCCATTCGAGGCGGTCGATCTCGATCGCCGCTTCGGCCTCCAGGGCCTGGCTGATTTCCCGGTAAAAGGCGGCGGGCGTCGCGCCGCGTTTCTCCTCGGCGAGATAGTGGTCGATCACGCGCTTGAGCGTTTCGTCGTCGACCGGGACGCTCGGGAAGCTGCCAAGGATCTCGCCGTATTGCCGCCGGGCGAGCGCCGCCTCGCCGCGCAGCGTGTCAAGGTCCCGCGCCACCCGATGCGCGTCGAAGAGGTATTTTCCGGACAGCAGCAGGCACGCGCCCAGGGCCAGGACCCCGGCGCCGCGGAGCAGGGAACGAAGCTGCGCGATGTGGAAAACGTGGCGCAGATCCTCACCGGCGAACTGCGCGCCGGGCGGATCGGCGGCCAGCAAATGGAGGAAAAGCGGCTCGGCGCGTGAGTCTTGCGGCGCGGTCTTGAGACCGACGCGGCGCGCGCATTCGCCGATGTCGAGCAGCTTGAAAGCGAGCGCCGGGGTGTCGGCGCAACTATCCTGGATGGCCTCGAACGCGCCGGGATGGGCCAGGATGTGCGCCGTGACCGCCTGCCCGCGCCCGATCAGGCGCTGGCTGGCGAGGTATTGCTGCAGCTTGGCCGATTCCGTGGCGAAGGCTTGGGCGATGCCGCCAATTCCACCGACTCCGCCAACTCCACCGACTCCGCTTTGCTGCAGGGCGGTCAACCGGCTGAAGCGCAGCTCGCCCTGGTCGAAGAAACTTTGCCGCAGGCTCTGCTCCTGCACCGAGAGCAGCAGGCAGGGGTGCGGCGGGATACGCAGTTTCTTGAGCAGCAGCGGGGTAATCAGCGGCAGGGAAAAGATTCCGCACAGCGCCGTGTCGGTGGCGCGGACGCCGTCGAGCCACGGCTGGAAAAAGGCCGGGTTGCCGAGCGCCGCCAGCAGCAGGCGCTCGTCCTTGCGGCGGTTCTTTTCGTGTCCCAAGGAAATCGCCGCGCGCAGCGGCGTGTCGAAGAAGGTCTGCGCCAGCTTGCGCTCGATCACCCGCTGGCGGTCGGCGCCGCGCAGGTAGGGAATGGTTTCGAGCTGGAACCCTTCCTCGGCGACGTCGGCGAGCAGCGAAAAGCGGCTTTTCGCGTTTTGCGCCAGGTAGCGCGCGAACTGCCCCCAGCCGACCGCCGTCGGCGGAAACGCCGCCTCGCGGGCCAGCGCGCCCCGCCGCCAGCGATACGCGGTCATCTGGTGCGTGCCGAGGTAGAGCAGGCGCTGGGTTCTCATGGCGTTTTACGTTTCAGCGCGGGCGGCGGCTGTTTTCGCCGCCGTCATTCCGGTGCGAGCCGGAATCCAGGAATTTGAGGTACGCACTGGATCCCGGCTTTCGCCGGGACGACGCGCCTTTGGCTATACCAAGGTTCATGCGATGAAAGGTATCCATACCTGGCCCGAAAATGCCCTAGGCGATGCGGCTGATCACATCATAGACCGGCCCCAGCACGGAGAGCATGATCCATCCGAGCAGGCCGCCGAGCAACAGCGTCAGCAGGGGTTCGATGAGTTGCTGCACTTTCTCGACCGATTCCCGCACGTCGCGGTTGTAGAAGTAGCAGACGTTGGCCAGCGCCTCGTCCAGCGCGCCGCTGTTTTCCCCCACGCGCAGCATGCGGATCACCAGCGGCGGAAAGAAACCGGTGCGCTGGAAGGCGGAGGTGACGTTCTGGCCTTCGCCGATCAGTTGCTCGACGTCTTCGAGTCCGCGCCGCACCACCCGGTTGCCGACGACGTTCTGCGTCGCGCGCACCGCGTCGAGGATCGGAATGCCCGACGAATAGAGCAGCGCGAAGGTGTTGGCGAAGCGCGAGAGAATGATCTTGCGCAGGATCTCGCCGACGAAGGGAAGCTTGAGCTTGAGGCCGTCGAAGCGGAGGCGCGCCAGCGGATTGACGTTGAGCAGGACGCCGCCGCCGGCGGCCAGCGCGAGCGGCGCCGCCAGCGCCGCGTACCAGTAGGCGGCCAGCAGGTCGGAAATGAAGAACAGCGCCCGCGTCTGCGGCGGCAGCGTCTCGCCCATGTTGTGCACGAACTGCTTGAGCTGCGGCACCATGTAGATCATCAGGAAGAAGGTGGCGGCCAGCACCACGCCGCCGACGAAGGCCGGATACATGGCCAGCCTCTTGGTCTGCGAGGCCAGCTCGTCTTCCCACTTGAGCGACTCGGTCAGGTTGCGCAGTATCTCGGGCAACTGGCCGCTCGCCTCGCCGGCGCGCACCAGGTTGACGAACACCTTGCCGAAGACGCGCGGATGCGCCTCCATGGCCTGCGACAGCGTCTGCCCGCCCTCGATGCCTTCGACCAGGCCGGCGACGATTTCGCGGAAACGCGGGTTTTCGAGACTGTCGCGCAAGTCGGTCAGCCCGTCGAGAATCGGCACCTTGACGCGCACCAGGTGTTCCAGGTGAAAACAAAAATGGATCAGCTCGCGCCGCGGGATGCTCTTTGAACCCACCTGCCGGCGGGCGCTCACCGGAGCGCCGTCGATCAGGTCGAGCGCCATGCGCCGCAGGCGCGTCTCGAGATCGACCAGGTTCATCGCCTCGATCCGGCCGGCCACGGCGCGCCCGTCGGAATCGATTGCCCGGTAGCTGAAGAGCGGCATGGCTACATTCTGTCGGTCAGGTCGACCACGCGGGCGAGTTCTTCGAGCGAGGTCGAGCCGTCGAGGACGCGGCGCAGGCCGTCGTCGGCCAGCGACACGAAGCCGATCTGGGCCGCCGCGCGGCGGATTTCGCGCGCCGTGCCGCGCCGGGCCACCAGCTCGTCGAGCTCGCCGTTCATGCGCAGGATTTCCATGATCGCCAGGCGTCCGCGATAGCCCTGGAAATCGCAGCGCTCGCAGCCGCGGGGACGGAACAGCACCGGACGCGGCGCTTCGGCGGGGCCGCCGAGCAGGCGCGCCTCGTAGTCCTCGGCCTGGTGCGGCGTCCGGCAGTGCGGGCACAGGCGGCGCAGCAGGCGCTGGGCGATCACGCCGATGACGTTGCCGGCCATGATGTCCGGCAGCACGCCGATGTCGAGCAGGCGCGGCACCGCGCCGATGGCCGAATTGGTGTGCAGCGTCGAATAGACCTGGTGCCCGGTCATGGCCGCGCGGAAAGCCATTTCCGCCGTCTCGGCGTCGCGGATCTCGCCGACCAGGATGACGTCCGGATCCTGGCGCATCATCGAGCGGATGCCGTTGGCGAAGTCGAGCTTGACCGATTCGGCCGCCGAGGTCTGGCGCACCAGCGGCATTGGATATTCGACCGGGTCTTCGAGGGTCATGATGTTCAGCCCCTCGGAATTGATGTGCTTGAGGATCGAGTAGAGCGTCGTCGTCTTGCCGCTGCCGGTCGGGCCGGTGAGCAGGATGATCCCTTCCGGGCGGGCGATCATCAGCCGCAGCAGGTTCAGTTGCTGTTCGGTCAGTCCCAGTCCTTCCAGCGGCACCAGGCCCTTGTGCCGGTCGAGGATGCGCAGCACGATGTTTTCGCCGTGCAGGGTCGGCTGCGCCGAGACGCGGAAATCGATCTGCCGGCCGCGGATGTTGAGCGTGATGCGCCCGTCCTGCGGCGCGCGCGTCTCGGCGATGTTCATGCGGCTCATCACCTTGACGCGCACCGCCATCGCCGGCCAGTAGGACTGGTGCAGCGAGCGCACCTGGCGCAGCAGGCCGTCGATGCGGTAGCGGATGCGCAGGAAGCCGTTCTCCGGCTCGAAGTGGATGTCGGACGCCTCGCGCTTGACGGCGTCGGTGAGGATCGAATCGATCAGGCGGACGATCGGCTGGCTGTATTCGCTGGAGGTCGATTGCAGCTCACGGAAGTCGATCTCGCCGGTCTCGATTTCGTGCAGGATGCCGTCGATCGACAGCTCGTAGCCGTAAGCCTGGTCGATCGCCCGGTCGATCTCGGTCTCGCCGGCCAGCAGGGTGTCGATCTCGGCGACGCCTTGGCCCAGGCCGCGGACGCGGTCGAGCGCGACGATGTCGTTGACGTCGGCGGTGGCGACGGTCAGGCGCTGGTGCTCGTCGTCGTAGTCGAGCGGCAGCAGGTGGTGGCGCTTGGCCAGTTCGCGCGGCACCCGCGCCAGCGCCGCCGGATCGATGATCGCCCTGGAGAGGTCGATGCCCTGTTTGCCGAGGCTTTCCGAGAGCGCGTCGCGCAGCGTCGCCTCGGTGACGAAACCCAGGGCGACGAGCAGCTTGCCGATGGGCAGGTCCGATTTCACCTGTTCGAGCAGCGCGATGCGCAGTTGGTCCTCGCTGAGGATGCCCCGGGCGATCAGGATCTGTCCGAGTTGCCGTGGCTGGGGAGCGTTCATCCGGGAGCGTTCGCCGGCGCGCGGTTTGCCGGGGGGCGTCAAGGCGGCAGTTCGAGGAGCCGGGTCTTGACCCGATCCTTGTCGAAGGCCGCCGTCCGGGCCGCGCCGGCGTCGAGCGCCAGCCGGTAATACTGGGCGGCCAGCCGCTCCTGGCGCAGATGATCCAGGCTGACCGCGAGATTGAAAATGATGTCCGGGTCGCCGGGCTCGCCGGCGTAGGC
>JAISQQ010000404.1 GCA_031274075.1 Accumulibacter sp. | reverse complement strand
ATCGCCATGAGTACGGGAATGGGATTGAACGCCTACTTTTCATTCGTGCTCGTGGGGCAGCTTGGCGTTCCCTGGCAAAGCGCGCTGGGCATCGTCTTCATATCCGGAATGATATTCCTGGTCTTGTCGTTCACAAAATTCAGGCCGTGGATGATAAACAGCATCAGCGAGGATTTGAGGCGCGCGATAAGCGCGGGCATAGGAATGTTCATCGCCTTCATCGGCTTGCAGCAGATGGGTATCATCGCCGGCAATGAAGCCACGCTCGTCGCGCTGGGAGACCTGAGCGACAAAAATGTGCTGCTCGGAGTCTTCGGGCTTGTCGTGGTCGTCATGTTTTATGTCTGGAAGATCAAAGGCGCTTTTATCCTGGCGATACTTTCCACATCCGTGGTCGCGTGGGGTCTTGGCATCGTTCCCCTGCCAAGCGAGATTTTCTCGCTTCCCGCCTCGATAGCCCCCATCGCGTTCGAGCTTGACATACCGTCAGCGTTCAAGCTGGCGTTCATCCCCGCGATAATCACATTTTTCGTTACCGACCTGTTCGATACCTTGGGAACGCTCGCGGGCGTGGGATTTCGCGCTGGACTCTTCAAGAAAGGCAGCGTCGAACTTGAAAAGACCCTGGAAGCGGACGCCGCCGCGTCGGTGGCAAGCTCGCTTTTGGGAGTGTCCACGACCACCGGTTTCGTAGAGAGCGCCAGCGGGGTCGAAGAAGGCGGCAGAAGCGGACTTACGGCCATATTCGCGGGACTGTTTTTTATCCTTACGCTATTCATGCTGCCCTTGTTCAAAGCCATCCCGCTGAACGCGATATATCCTGTCCTGGTGATGGTCGGAGTGCTTATGTTCGCGGAACTTGCAAATATCGATTTCAAGGATAAAAGCGTCGCCATCGCCACATTCCTGATCGTGACCATGATGCCCCTGACCTATTCCATCACTTACGGCCTGGCGTTTGGATTCATATCCTACACGCTGACGAAGCTGCTGACTAAGGAGTTCAGGGATATAAATTCAGGAGTCATGCTCCTGTCTGCCATCAGCCTGATGGCTTTTGTCGTTCGTTAGGGGATTTCGATGCGCGGAATAATGAGGGGCAAACCACGATTGATTTCCTTTTCAATCATTCTTTCTTCCTCACGAATTAATCGTGGTCTGGCCTCTATTATTTTGATATAAACCACAGAAGCGTCGTCCCGGCGAAAGCCGGGACCCAGTTCGTTCGTCAAACTTCCTGGATTCCGGCTTTCGCCGGAATGACGAGGTAGAAATAACCGCTGTCGGCACTGAAACGCTCTGAATCACTTCTCCGGAAATAACAGGAGATATACCACGATTAAATTCTGGATGTTTTAAATCGATGGAAAGATCAATTTTTTATTTCTTTCAAACAATGACAAGGGTCAAACCACGCTTGACTCGTTTCCCCAATCGATCCGCTCGAACAGGCGCGTCAAGCGCGCGCCATGTTCCGGATGAATCTGCCGGAACCATGCGACGCGTCCCAGCAGGTGCGCCCGGAAATCCGGCAGGCCGCGGCGATTCTGGCTTGCCGCGCCGTGGCGGCGGCAGTTGGTCAGGATGGCCTTGAGGACGTCGTATTCCCGGCGCGGCGGATTGGGGTGCTGGTTCACCACCAGGCCGGTCATGCGCTGCGACGCGCCCGATGGAAGCATCCGGGTCTTGCGCCAATTGGGCGAAAAACCCTCTTCCAGGATGATCCCCTGGAGCATGCTCAAAATGCGCCGGCCTCGGGCCGGATTGCCGTCGGCGCAGGAAAAAAACAGGTCATCGACATAGCGGCTGTAACGCGCCTGGCATTCCCGCGCCGCGCCGCTCAGACGCAGGTCCAGCCGCCAGGCGCACAGGTTGGACAAGGCGGGCGAAGTCGGCGCGCCCTGGGGCAGATGCCGTTCCATGAACTGCCGCGCCCAGGCCCGGCGGCGTTGGCGCTCCTCCGGGCTGGGATACTCGTCTTGCGGAACGTCGCGCAACACCCGGAGGGGCGTACAGTGCGTCGTCAATCCGGTCAGATAACGGGCGGTCGTCCGGGGGTAGCCCAGGGTGCGAAACAGCGAATGCACCCTGGCGCCGCGAACGCTGGCGAAAAAATCCCGCAAATCGAGCTTCAACAACAGGGGAGAACCGGCGTGCAGGGCGGCGTTGTCCAGGACGGAACGCCCCGGCACGCAGCCATAGGCCGCGGGATGGACCGGCACGCGGTCGAGGATTCCGCGCAGGATGCGCCGCTGGATGGATCGCAGATCTTCCTTGGGCGCTTCGATCAAACGGACGCCGCCGCTCTTTTTTTCCAGCCAGCGCGCATGGTAATGCGCCAGCTTCTCCACGCCGTCGTCGCGTCCCGCCGTATTGGCAAACCAGTCCAGCATGTTCGGCGAAATCCCCAGCCAGTCGGCCAGATCCCCGGAGCTTGCCAGAGGCGGCAAGGCCAGACCCGCCAGCGCCGGCGGAGCGGCGTCCATGGGCGCGTGAAACGGGAAATACCCGCGCACCTTGGGCGCTTCGCCGGGTGTTTCAAAAGCGGCCCGGAAGGCGGGAAAAGCCAGGATCAGGGCGATCATCGCCGCGCGCCGTCCGGGCTGCCCGGCGCTTTCCGGCCCGAGTTCGAAATGCAGGCGCAAGCTCAGCGGAACCAGCCAGGGCCAGGAACGCCCCAGCGCGCGACAACCCCGCTCGCGCATCGCTCCCGGCGTGCTCTCCCCGGCCAGGAAGGCGTTGGCCAGCGCTTCCGCCACCTGGCGCACGACCGGGGCGGGTTGGGAGGGAGAAAGGGGATCGTCCATGTCAACCGGAAACAGGTAGGAGGCGGCGACCTTTCCAGCCTGTCGTGTGTCGCCTGAACACTACACGCCGCAGGCGTGGGCGGTTCAGGCAAAGGATAGCGAAACTACCGTAAAGCCCCCGGGGTATCCCCGGAGCGGCCAGGCCCACAAGAACCCGACACCCACCTGGAAAGGCGCCAGGCACAGGCTAATGCGATCAGTATGGGGACGTCAACTCAGGGATCAGGTGTCAGGTGTCAGGTGTCAGGTGTCAGTTCAGTTACCGGGCGCTTCGCGCCCGCAAGAATTACTGATACCTGACACGTAGCCACGTAGGGCGGGAAAGAGCGGCGCCCCGGAAAATCGCCATGATGCCAATGGCGCCGGAAGTTCACGCCGCTTGTGGCCGCGCGGCGGGCGCTTCGCGGATCGGCAGGTTGACCAGCGCGGCCAGGGCGGCCAGCGTCATGTCGGCGTACCACATCCACGAGTAATCGCCGAAATGCGTGACCGCCAGCCCGCCCAGCCAGGCGCCGAGAAAGCCGCCGGTCTGGTGGGACAGCAGCGTCAGCCCGAACAGCGTGCCCAGGTAGCGGACGCCGAACAGCTTGCCGACGATCGCCGCGGTCGGCGGCACCGTGGCCAGCCAGCTCAAACCCAGCCCGGCGGCGAACAGGTAGAAGCTCAGTTCGGTGTGCGGCGAAGCGAGGTAGAGGGCGATCAACAGCGTGCGCGAAGCGTATATCCAGAACAGAATGTACTTGCTGCGAAAGCGGGCGATGCACGCCCCGGCGAACAGGCTGCCGAAGACGTTGGCCAGGCCGATGATCGCCAGCGACCAGCTCGCCACGGACGGCGGCAGGCCGCAATGGCCGACTTCGCCCGGCAGGTGCGTGACCAGGAAGGCGACGTGAAAGCCGCAAGTAAAGAAACCGGCATGCAGCAGGAGGTAGCTGCGATCGCGCATCGCCGCCCTGGCGCTGCGCCACGGACCCGGCCCGTCGCCGTGTCCGGCGCGGCAGGCCGGGCCGCGGGCGGGCGCCAGCTTGCGCACCAGCGGCGCGGCGGCCAGCACCATCAGCGCCAGCGACCACAGCGCGCCCATCCAGCCGACGGCCTGGATCAGCTTTTGCAGGATCGGCGCGAAAACGAACTGGCCGAGCGAGCCGCCGGCGTTGATGATGCCCGACGCGCTTCCCCGCGCCTCCGGCGGCAGGCGACGCGCCGCCGCGCCAAAGAGCACCGAGAAACTGCTGGCGCCGGTGCCCAGCGCGGAAAGCACTCCGAGCGACACGACCAGCCCCAAGGTGCCGCCCGACCACGGCGTGATCGCGCTGCCCAAAGCCAGCAGGAACAGTCCGCCGTAAAGCACGCGACCAGGGCCGAAGCGGTCGGCCAGCGCTCCGGCGAACGGTTGGGCGGCGCCCCAGACGAACTGGCCGATGGCCAACGCCAGGCTGATCGAGGCGACATCCACGCCGACACCGGCCTGGAGCGGGGCGACGAAAAGCCCGAGCGACTGGCGCGCGCCCATGGTGATCAGCAGGATGCCGGCGGCGGACAGCGTGACGATCCAGGTTTGTTTGGTGTTGAAGGCGCGAAGCATGGCAGGGAAATCGGGAAGTCGTGGAAAATATTCGGCGGCACTTGTCTGTGCCGTTCAGCACCCTGGATCTCCGGGTTCTTCGCGTTCGTCGGGTTCTTCGCATTCGTCGGGTTCTTCGCGTTCGTCGGGTTCTTCGCGTAACGAAAACTCACCCGAAAGCCCTTTGTCACAAATTTGCCGCAGCCAGGCAGGCAGAGCAGCTTTCTCTTCGCCAACACATAGAGTGCCGTAGTCCGTCAGGCCGCGCGCCAGCATGTTCTTTTTGGTCTCCGGCAAATGATCCAGCAAGGCCAGATAGCCGTAAAGCACATGGCGAAATTCCGTGTCGGTTTGTTGCCTCAACCACTCAAAGTCCGGGGTTGCATCGCATTGAGATACGTGCCTTTCGGGCTGGCGCAAACGTTCGAGCACATACTCCGTTTGCAAGGACTTGCCACCATACTCAAACCACTGTCCAAAAACTTCGCACGCCGTGTCTTTGTCCGAGGAAAGACGCTCCAGTTCAGATAGAATGGCGGCCTTTACGTCTTCCCTTACCAACAGCGGCTCGGAAACACTCCAATTAGTCGGATCGACATGATAAGCAAGCCTGTGGAAAATACGCCAAGGATTGATCGGATCATTATGGTAGTCGAGTTTGTATTCATACCAGCGTTGGATAAAGGGGACCGCGAATATCTGGCGCAGGTTCGATAATTGGCGCAACGTGGTTGGGAGCGCATCGTCCGGCCACGCTTGCGGAGCATTGAGTACGGACAGGAGTTTCGCGCGCAGGAAAGCGGCGCGGCGCAGCGCAAGGTCGAATCGTTCCTTTCCATCCTCCCGCTTCGCTCCCGCCCATCCAGCCTCGGGGTGAAGCAATTCGGGCAAGGGGGCGTCGGGAGCCACGTCGGCTTCAAGGCTCTGGATAGTCTTGGCCAAGCCCGCGTCCGACGGCGCCATGCTGGCCCAAAGGCGCATGATCAAAACGCAATCATCGGGGCCGGTTCCCCGACAACGAAAATCACCTAGAAAAGAGGCAAATTTGTCGCGCAGCACAGGGACAACTTTATCCGCGATCTTGTGCAACCGCGGTCGTCCAATGGGTATTTCCTCCAGTTCTTCGGGATACCAACGATCGCTGCGCTCACGAATGCAGAGGCCAAAGTCGAATTCCGCATAATTTGAAGATCTTGCCGCTATCGGTAAACGCAGGAGCCCGCGATCATCGGTACGACGGGTGAGAGGATTTTCATCCGGCCATAGCCAAGCGGTCTGGGGCATGCAATTCCATAAGGTCATGAAAGCGGAAGGTTCGGCATTCCAATGCTCGTATGGCCCAAACAGATGAAGGTATTCAAAAAAGCGTTTTGCGCTGCGCGCCCGGTTCAGCTCCGCGGGAAACCACGTCGCAATTTTGGTAATGATGTCGGAAGGTTTCTCAAAAGTAAGGAGCGACGATCCAAGACCGGCGAAAATCAAACCATTTTCACGGACGTTTCTTGGCAATTGAACGACTTCCGGTATCCGAAACAAGCTTTCAATGCGTTCCGGTGTTGCTTCACGAACAACGAAGTCAGGTACTCGATTTTCTTTGGTCTTTACCATGGCCTTGATTTCCGCAATGACGGATTCGAATTCTTTTCCGGCAAGAGGCGGCAAAGGCTTGGCTTCCGGTTCGGCAAAGACCGTGGAAACAAGAAATTGGCACGACGCGAGTGCGGCAATCACAAGGTGCGAAATTCTCATAAGAGCATTGCTTTTCATGATTTATCTCCGTTTTCTGTGACGATCAACGATTCGTTGAATCCGTGGATCAGCCGCCGCGCTTTCTTGGTCGGCCGGCCCTTGAGGCCGCTGCCGGGCGCGGGCGCGAGGCGCAGGGTTTCTTGAAGCGCCTCGCGCCGGGCGCGGCTTTCGGCGGTTTCCTC
>JAISQQ010000397.1 GCA_031274075.1 Accumulibacter sp. | reverse complement strand
GCAGAGGGTCAAACCGCCTGTGCCTCATGTCCCCGCGGCCCATCATCCCTGGCGAAAATTCAGCTTGCCCGGCTCGCCCGATTTCTCCGTGCTCACCCCGCCCGATCGGGCGGGGTGAGATCGGAGACCCTCTTCTCCTTCCCATAAAAAAAGGGGACATTTCTATCTTGCCAAAAAAGGGGACATTTCTACTTTGCCTTGACAGACAACCTCCCGCTCCTGACCGTCCTCGGGGAAAAAGTCATCTGTGACGACCAGTTCGTTCCAATCCCGGAAGTACTTCACGCTACGCAGTTGCCGCACCTCCACCAAAACGCGGATGTCCATCTCCACAAAGGGCATATCCTCCGCTTCGCAAAAGGAGCGGATATTCCAGTTTCGCAAACGGTGGTCAAAATCCTCCGCATAGCCGGCAGCAGAAATCAACGGCACGTTATGCGCCGCCCTGGAACGTATGTAGCGGCGTAGCGGAGCCTTTTCGTCGTAGGAATAATAGGGGACAGACCACGATTAATTTCCTTTCCATCCATTCTTTCCCTCTCATTCAAAACAATTTCCCCGATTCCGGTTCGTCCTTCCTGGCTGGAATAATAAGAGACAAACCCCAATTGAATTTCATGAGCCGTTGCGGGGCGGAAGCCCCGCGCTCCCAGCGGGCCATCCCTATGAGCTTTCTTCATCTTCATCATCTTCTTCTTCCAGCGCGTATCTTGTCCATTCTCCGCCGACATATTCCCTTTGCGCGCCTTCGCCGTAGTCGAGATTGAAAACCTCGTTCAGCGTCGTATCCGCCGCGATCATGTGTTCAAGACAGACGATGATGATGTCGTTTTCCTGGAAACGCGAAGGAAATAGGGGACAGACCACGATTAAATTATCGCCTGCGCGAATGTCGTAAACAGTCGCCAAAAATCTTTTATATTCAAGTCATTATGTGGTGGCAAAAGACCTTTCATCGCACCTGAAGAAATGACCCCGATCGCCGGCCATCTGGTACCTGGGAGCGCGGGGCTTCTGCCCCGCAACAGCGATAATGACACGACCGCCACCGTTGCGGGGCGGAAGCCCCGCGCTCCCAGGGAAGATCGCAAGCAGGTTCTCAGGGCGGCGCGACGCTGGACGCCGGTTGCAGGCTCAGGGGTTCCGCCTTGTCTTCGGAGGACTCTGGCTTGTTCTTGGGCTGGATGATCGCGCGTACCCGGGCCTGGTCTTCTCCCGTGGCCGATTTCGCGCCGCCGGCGGCGTTGGTGACCAGGTATTTCTCGGTCGGCGCCTCGTAGGAGATGTAGTAGCCCTTGACTTCGTCCTGGCCGCTCTTGACCCAGGCGCGGACGAAGAACTCGGTTTTCTCGCTGCGCGCGTCGTGTACGATCCTTTCCGCTTCGCCTTCGATGTATTCGTTCTTGCCGTCGCGTTTTTGCCGGAAGCGCGCCAGTCCGTCCTGCCCGCCGGTGGCGACGCCTTTCTGGAAGCCGTCGGAGTCCTGGGTCACGACCAGTTTGCTGGTGCGTAGCTGCATCGTGCCCTGGATCATGACGACGTTGCCTTCGAAGACCTGGACTTTATTGATGTCGTCCATGCTCACCCGGTCGGCCTCGATGTTGATCGGCTTTTCCCGGTCGGCCTTTTCGGCGTGGGCCGGGAACGGCAGCAGGATGGCGACGGTCATGCCGGCGGCGGCGAAAAAACGCATCGGTCTCATGATTTTTTCTTCCTTGTGTTTTTCCCGGTACTCTTGCCCTTCGCCCGGGTGCTCTTGCTTTTTACTCCAGTGCCCTTGCCTTTCGCTCCGGCGCTCTTGCCTTTCGCCCCGGCGCTCTTGCTTTTCACTTCGGTATTCTTGCCTTTTACTTCGCTGCCCTTGCTTTTCACTTCAGCGCGCTTGCTCTCCGTCCCGGCGCGCTTGCTTTCCATGAATCCGACGGCCTGGGATTCGATGAGGTAGGTCTGCGCGCGGTTGTCGATCTGCATGCCGACGCCTTTCACCCAGGATTTACCCTGCGTGATCAGGGCCGGATTCTTGGTGAAGGCGGTCTCGTCGTCGGGGAAGGCGGTCAGTTTGTCCGTGGTGGCGACGAGTTCGTCGTACTTTCCGGAAGGCGGCCGGTAAATGCGCACGTTGTCGTAGAGATCGACCTGCTCGTTGTCGTGGCTGACGTGGCCGCGGTCGGCGCTGATGGCGACGGGAGGCTTGTCGTCGCCGCGGCTCTGGTGCACGAGATTGGGCTTGAGCAAGTCGGTCGTGTCGTCGTCCGGGTAGTGGCGGACGTCGGCGGCGCGCAACGTGTATTTGAGCTGGCCGTTCGGGTCGAGCCTGCGCAGGACGATGTCGTTCAGCAGGTAGTCGGGGTCGTGCCGGTGCTTACCGTCGCGGTTCGGCTCGGCGAGTTCCGTGGCGTAGCGCAGCCAGAAGGTCAGGAGCGTGAGCACCAGGAGGACGCTCAGGGGGAAAAGCGCGCTGCCCCAGTGTTTCATTTTCCGTCCATCGGCAGGAAGGGCAGGTGGCGGGCGATGGCGCTGTCGAGCTTGCCCTGGGCCGCCAGGATGAATTCGCAGACTTCGCGCGCCGCGCCGCGCCCGCCGGGAAGGCTGGCGATATAGTCGGCGCGCTGCCGGTTGATCTCGTGGCCGTCGGCCGGCGTGGCCGAGAAGCCGCAGGCCGCCATGGCCTGCAGGTCGATCACGTCGTCGCCCATGAAGCCCGCTTCGCCGGCGTCCATGCCGAGCTTGGCGAGCAGTTCGTGCAGGGTCGGCAGCTTGTTGCCGATGCCCTGGTAGACGTGTTTGATGCCCAGGTTCTTCATGCGCCAGGCGACGCAGGCGGCGTTCCTGCCGGTGATGATCGCCAGCGTCACGCCCTCGGCTTGCAGCATGCGCAGGCCGTGGCCGTCGCGCGCGTTGAAGACCTTGATTTCGCCGCCGGCGTCGGTGAAATACAGGGAACCGTCGGTGAGCACGCCATCGACGTCGAAAACCATCAGCTTGAGACGCCGGGCGCGCGCCCGGCATTCTTCGATCGGTTTCATCGGAAACTCACTCCGCTTTGCAAGCTCCCCTCCAGGGGGATGAGCGCGCCGGGGAGAGCGGCGATCTCTTCCGGGCCGTGTCGTCCGGCCAGGCGGGACGTGGATTGGGACATCAGATGGCCTTGGCCTGGAACAGGTCGTGCTGGTTGAGGGCGCCGATCAGGCGGCCTTCGCCGTCGACCACCGGAATCTGGTTGATCTTGTATTGCTCCATCATCTCGACGGCCTCGGCGGCGAGCTGCTGCGGCCCCATGACCCGCGGATCGCGGGTCATGACTTCGCCGACGGCGAGGTTCTGGAGCGTGGCGCGCTGGAGCACGGCGCGGCGCAGGTCGCCATCGGTGAAGATGCCCAGCACCTTGCGCTCCGGCGACGCCACGACGGTCATGCCGAGTCCGCCGCGGGTCATTTCCTGGATGGCTTGCGCGAGGCTGGCCTCCGGCGCGACGACGGGAATCGCCTCGCCGGTGCGCATCACGTCGCGCATGCGTATCAGCAGGCGGCGTCCGAGCGTGCCGCCGGGGTGTGAGCGGGCGAAATCCTCGGCGCCGAAGCCGCGCGCGTCGAGCAGGGCGACGGCGAGGGCGTCGCCGAGCGCCAGCGCGGCGGTGGTGCTGGCCGTCGGCGCGAGATTGAGCGGACACGCCTCCTGGGCGACGCCGGCGTCGAGGTGCGCGTCGGCGTCGCGGGACAAGGTCGATTGGCCGTTGCCGGTCATGGCGATCAGCCGCGCGCCCTGGCGCTTGATCGACGGCACGATGTTCAAGAGTTCGGCGCTCTCGCCGGAATTGGAAATGCCGATCACCACGTCCTCGGCGGTGATCATGCCCAAGTCGCCGTGGCTGGCTTCCGCGGGGTGCACGAAGAACGCCGGCGTTCCCGTGCTGGCCAGCGTCGCGGCGATCTTGCGCGCGATGTGCCCCGACTTGCCGATGCCGCAGACGATGATCCGGCCGCGGCAATTGAGGATCAGCGCCAAGGCCCGCAGGAAAGCGTGATCGACGCGCCCGCACAGCGCCAGCACGGCCTCGCCCTCGATGCGCAACACCTGGCGGGCCAGGTCGAGAGCCTGCGGGGACGGTTCGATGGCTTGGATTTGGCTCATGGAGGCATAGCGGTTATGATGCCGCGAGTATAGCAGAAGCCCTGATGCCCCTGGCTTGGAGCCTGTCGAGTTGGGCTCCGGGGATTCGTTCCGTTCCGCTCCGTTCCGTCTCCGCCAGTGGCAAAAACATGTCTACCCTCCCGCTCATCCTGATGCTTCTCGGCGCCTGCGTGGTGTCGGTGATCGTTTTTCGCCGCCTCGCCCTGCCGCCCATCCTCGGTTATCTCCTGGTCGGCACGCTGGTCGGGCCGCACGCCTTCAACCTGGTGCCCAGCGTGGACGACATCAGCCACCTGGCGGAATTCGGCGTCGTCTTCATGATGTTTTCCATCGGACTCGAGTTTTCGCTGCCCAAGCTGTTCGCCATGAAGCGCATCGTCTTCGGCCTGGGGACGGCGCAGGTGCTGGCGACCCTGGCGGTGGTGACCGGCATCGCCATGCTCGCCGGGCTTTCCTGGCAGGCCGGCGTGTCCGTCGGCGGCGCCCTGGCCATGTCGTCCACCGCGCTCTTGGTCAAGCTGCTCGGCGAGCGGCTCGAAATCGACTCCCCGCACGGGCGCGAAGTGATCGGCGTGCTGCTGTTCCAGGATCTGGCGGTGGTGCCGCTGCTGATCCTCATCCCTTCGTTTTCGCAAGCGCCCGGAACGATGGCCTGGCTGATGGGCGTCGCCGCGGTCAAGGCGGCGGTGGTGCTGATGGCGGTGGCGCATTTCGGCAAACGGGGCTTGAGCCGCTGGTTCGTCGTCGTGGCGCGCGGCAAGTCGGCCGAACTGTTCATGCTCAACGTGCTGCTGGTGACGCTCGGCTTGGCCTACCTCACCGAGCTGGCCGGGCTATCCATGGCCCTCGGCGCGTTCGTCGCCGGCATGCTGATTTCGGAGACCGAATTCCGGCACGAGGTGGCGGAGGACATCAAGCCGTTCCGCGACGTGCTCATGGGGTTGTTCTTCGTCACCGTCGGCATGCTGCTCGACCTGCCCGTCGTGCTGCGGCACCTGCCGGTGGTGCTGGCCTTGCTGGCCGGCCTGCTGCTGGTGAAGTTTGCCGTCGTGTTCGCCGCCTCGCGGCTGTTCGGCGCCTCGCCCGGAGCCGCCATGCGCAGCGGACTCTGGCTGTGCGCCGGGGGAGAGTTCGGCCTGGTGCTGCTGTCCCTGATCCGCCAGACCGGCGTCGCGCCGCCGGAAGTGGTGCAGGCGACGCTCGCCGCGCTGGTCGTCTCGCTCCTGTGCGCGCCGTTTCTCGTGCACTACAGCGAGCGCCTGGTGCTGCGCTTCGTCTCCAGCGAATGGATGCTGCGCTCGATGCAATTGACCCGCCTGGCGGCAAAGGCCATGCGCACCGAAAAGCACGCGGTGATCTGCGGCTTCGGACGCCACGGCCGGCAACTGGCGCGCTTCTTGACCGGCGAAGGCGTCTCCTGCCTGGCGCTGGATCTCGATCCGGACCGGGTTTCCAAAGCGGCGGCGGCCGGCGAGAACGTGGTGTACGGCGACGCGACGCGGCGCGAAACGCTGATCGCGGCAGGAGTCGGCCGCGCCAGCGTGCTGGTCGTCTCCTTCGACGACGCCAAGGCCGCCGAATTGGTCATGCACCGCGCGCGCGAGATCGCGCCCGCGCTGCCGATGGTGGCGCGCACCCGCGACGAAAAGGACTTCGACGTCCTGCAGCGCGCCGGAGCCGCCGAGATCGTGCCGGAAACGCTGGAACTCGCCCTGATGCTGGCGTCGCACGCGCTGATCCAGTCCGGAGCGCCGATC
>JAISQQ010000339.1 GCA_031274075.1 Accumulibacter sp. | reverse complement strand
CCGGAAAACTCGCGCAGGAAGGGCAGGTGTTTTTCCACGTCCAGGCAATAGATCTTCAGCGCTTCCAGGTAGGCGGGCAATGATCCGCCGATGGTGGCCACGCCCCGCGCCACGTCGATGCCCTCGATGCTCAAATCGTGTTCTTCATTCTGGCTTTTCGCCGCTTCCGCCGGGCGGCGTTTGTCCTTGGGCACCCATTTGTCCATGATTTCGTACAGCTGGGCGATTTCTATCGGTTTCGAGAGAAAATCGTCGAAGCCGTTTTTCAGGAACAACTCCTTCATGCCGGCGACGGCGTTGGCGGTCAGGGCGACGATCGGCGCCGTGGCCTGCCAGCCGGCCATGCCGCGCAGGCGTTTCGTGGCTTCGATGCCATCCATCTCCGGCATCATGTGATCCATGAAGATCAGGTCGAAATGCTGCCGCTGCGTCAGTTCGATCGCTTCCTGCCCGCTCTGGCATGTGGTGATGTCCAGTTGGAAGAGCGCCAGCAGCCCCTTGGCGACGACCAGGTTGAAGCTGACGTCGTCGACGATCAGCACCCGGCAGGCCGGCGCGATAAAACGCTCCTCTTCTTCCTCTTCTTCCTCGGATTGCCCCTGCCAGCTTTCCATCGCCCCGATCGGGGTCCAGTCCTCCACCTGCTGGACCAGGGTGATGGTGAAGGTCGATCCCTTCCCGTAGACGCTTTTCACGACGATGTCGCCGCCCATGCCGCGGCTCAGGCTCCTGGCGATGGACAATCCCAGCCCGGTGCCGGCGATATGGCGGTTGGCCGATTCGTCGAGGCGGACGAAATCGTTGAAAAGATAGGGCAGGTCCTCTTCCCGGATGCCGACGCCGCTATCCTCGACCTGGAATTCGAGCGTCGCCGCGTCGCCTTCCCGCGACCGGCAGGCGGCACAGAAGCGCACCCCGCCCTGCGGCGTGTACTTGACGGCGTTGGAGAGCATGTTGAGCAGGATTTGCCGTATCCGCGCCTGATCGCCGACCAGCCCCGCGGGAATGTCGGGGGCGATCTCGACCGTCAGTTGCAGATGCTTTTCGCCGATGTAGGCACGGACCACCGAGAGGAGATCGCTGAACAGCGTCACGCTGCGGTACGGTCCGACGCTGATGGTCAGGTGTCCGGATTCGGCCCGGGACAGTTCGAGAATGTCGTTGATCAAGGCCAGGAGGCTCAGTCCGGCTTTTCTGATTTCGTCGATGTAGCCGATGGCCTGCGGCTTGCCGTAATCGCGCTTGGCCAGCTCGCTCATGCCGATGATGGCGTTCATCGGGGTGCGGATTTCATGGCTGACCCGCGCCAGGAAGGCGCTTTTGCCGAGATTTTTCTCGTCGGAGCGCATTTTTTCCAGCCGATAGTGCACCAGCAGGCCGCTGAGCACGACGGTCAGTATCAGCCCCAGCAGCCCGAGCATGGTGGCCAGGCGGTAAACATCGCGGTAGAAATCGGCGTAGGGAACCAGCGCTCCCAGATACCAGCCGTTGAAGATTTTCCGGAAGAAAATCACGCTCTCGCCATCGTCGATATCACGAAAGCTGAGCGCGGAAATCTTGTCCTGCTCCCCCAGGATCCGTTTCAGTTGGGGGAAGTCGCCGCCGGCCTCGCTGGCGTTCTTCCCGTTCAGGGACGGGTCCGGATGGACGATGAAGTTCAGTTGCTCGTCCAGCAGGATGCCGTAGCCGTTGCCGGCGATTTTCCGCTGCTGGACATAGGAGGTAATCTGTCCCAGCTTCAGATCCATCGCGAAGACGCCGTAGGCGTTTCCCTGGTCGTCAAAGACCTGCTGCGAAAAGCTGATGCAGATGCCGCCGGTTTCGGCGTCGATATAGGGAGGTGAAAAAAATACCTGGCCGTTGGCTCCTTGCGCGCCGATATGCCAGGGACGGCTTTCCGGAACATAGTCCCCGGGCGGGACCCAGCCCGATCCATCGAGGAATTCGCCGCGGATATGACCGTAGAACTTCATGAAATTGGGCATCGGCGAACGCTCGCCCGCAAAGTGGCCGTTAGCTTGGCGAATAAATTGCAGGAGTTCGTCATTGCTGCGCTGGGGCAGCATTTTCTCGAGCGACTGGACGATGTTGGCGAGGATCAGGCTGGTGTTTTGCAAACTGGCCGAAACCTGGGCCTGGATGGTCTCCAGGCTGTTGTCGCCGATCATCTCCATCTGCTGCCTGACGATGCGGCTGGCGTAGACATACGAAATCAGCACCATGATCAGAAAAGCGGCGAAAACCAGCAAAACCTGATGGTAGTTGGCTTTTACCAGTTCCTTCACATTCTTCATGATGTCAGCCTCCCTGGGAATCTCGCCCGTGCGCGACGGCTCGAACCGGCGCTCACCCCGCCCGCCGCGTTCGGCCGCCCGCGCTCATCGCCGTGTCTTCGTTTGCAAGCCAGCGTAATAGTACGCACAATTGACGCCATTGGGAGCCTCATGAAAGCGCCGCGCCCGTCGCCCCGTCACCCCGTCACCAACCCCCAGGAAAATGAATTGACCCGAACCGATCTCTGGCCCGACTTTCTCAAGGCCGTCCAACATGAAGTCGTCCCCGCGCTCGGCTGTACCGAGCCGATTTCCCTGGCCCTGGCCGCGGCGATTGCCGCCAGGCATCTTAGCGGCGCGCCGGAACGCATCGAGGCCAGGGTCTCGGCCAATCTGATGAAAAACGGGATGGGCGTCACCGTCCCTGGGACGGGCATGACCGGCCTGCCGATCGCCGCGGCGGTCGGCGCGCTCGGAGGAGACCCCGACGGCGGCCTGGAAGTGCTGCGCAAGCTCTCGCCCGAGGCCGTGGCCGCGGGCAAGCGGATGCTCTCCGAAAAGCGCGTCGAGGTGGGAATCGCCGCCGTTCCCCACATCCTTTACGCCGAAGCGCGGCTGTCCAGGGGCGGCGACTGGGCGCGGGCGTGCATCGCCGACGCGCACACCCGCGTCGTGCTCGTCGAAAAGAACGGAGAGGTGCTGTTCAAGGCCGAGCCCGATCCGGCGGGCGCAAGACCCGAATTCTCGCTGGCCGGCGTGACGGCCCGCGACGTCTTCGATTTCGCGGTCGCCGCGCCGTTCGGCGAAATCGCCTTCATCCTCGACGCCGCCCGGCTCAATTCCCGTCTGGCGGAAGCCGGGATGAGCGGCGGCTACGGCCTGCACATCGGCGCGACGATGCGCCGCAACGTCGATCTCGGGCTGCTTTCCGACGACTTGCAGGCGCGTATCGTGATGCGTTCCGCCGCGGCGTCGGACGCGCGCATGGGCGGCGCCACGCTGCCGGCGATGAGCAATTCAGGCTCCGGCAACCAGGGCATCACCGCGACCCTGCCGGTGGTCGTGGTGGCCGGGCACGTCCAGGCGGACGACGAACGGCTCGCGCGCGCACTGATCCTTTCGCACCTGACGGCGATCTACATCCACGACAAGCTCCCGCGGCTTTCCGCGCTGTGCGCGGTGACCACGGCGGCGATGGGCGCGGCGGCGGCCATGGCCTGGCTGCTCGGCGGCGGCTTCAAGAGCGCGAGCATGGCCATCTGCAGCATGATCGGCGATCTTGCCGGGATGATCTGCGACGGCGCTTCCAACAGTTGCGCGATGAAGGTATCGACCTCGGTCGGCGCGGCCTACAAGGCCGTGCTGATGGCGCTCGACGACGCGCGCGTGAGCGGCGAAGAAGGCATCGTCGCCGATGACGTAGACCAGTCCATCGCCAACCTCTGCGCGCTGGCCAGCGGAAGCATGGCGCATACCGACCGGCAGATCATCGAGATCATCATGAGCAAGCATTGTTGATGGCGGAAACGGTGGGCCGGGTTGTGTGCGGACAAGAGTCGGCAAGCATTCCTGCCTGGAAATATCCACGCGCCATTGCGCAATCCCGCTGGGCAAGATGAAGCTCGCCGGCGAGTATCATTGCCGTGCGTTGGGCGAGGCTTCCGAATCGCCGCGTCAACAAAGGGAAACAAGGATGGAAAACATAGCAAGCCTGACGGAAAGCGAGAAATCGGCGAAGACGCTCACCACGGTGATTTACG
The DNA here is from genome assembly GCA_031274075.1 of Accumulibacter sp. Taxonomy (GTDB): domain Bacteria; phylum Pseudomonadota; class Gammaproteobacteria; order Burkholderiales; family Rhodocyclaceae; genus Propionivibrio. The sequence goes on along the minus strand of JAISQQ010000339.1, from coordinate 1,390 downwards.
CGCTCTACGCCGCCTCTTTTTTCGTGGGCGTCACGGCCATCGTTGCCATTGTGATGAACTACGTCAAGAAGGACGACATGGCCGGAACATTTCTCGAAAGCCATTTCCGTTGGCAAATAAGGACCTTCTGGTTCGGCCTGCTTTGGGGAGTGTTGGGCTACATCACGGTGTTGTTGGTCTTCGGGTGGCTGATACTCGCCGCCAACGGCGTCTGGATGATTTATCGCATCGTCAAGGGATGGTTGCGCCTCAACGACAACAAGGCGATGTACACCGCCTGAGAAGCTGGCTATTCAGAGGACAGAAGACAGAAGACAGAGGACAGTTCAGTTACCGGGCGCGAAGCGCCCGCAAATATTACTGTCTTCTGTCCTCTGTCTTCTGTCCTCTGATGCCGACAAGCCGCGCTGCCGTCAGGGGATATTCCCGTTCGCGCGCAGGGAATCGACGACCAGCACGCTCGCGTCCTGGCCGCCCCGTCCGGCGGCGATCAGCGCGTCCATGCGCGCGGCCAGCGAAGGCAGCGCGGCGAGCGGCAGATCGCCGGCCGTCTCGATCATCAGGCGCACGTCCTTGCGCGCCATGGTGAGTTCGAAGGTCGGCGTGAAATCGCCCTTGATCATGCTGTTGGCGCGTCCGATGACAAATGCGTGGACGTCGAGCAAACCGAGCATTTTCACGGTGTCTTCCGCAGTGACGTCGGCGGCCTTGGCGATGGCCAGGATATCCGAGAGCACGCCCCGGATTCCGAGGGACAGGGCGTTGGCGAGCAGTTTATACACCGCGGCCAAGTCGGGACGCTCGCCGACGTAGCTGAGGCGTCCGGTCATTTTCTCCAGGTCCGCCCGGACCCGTTCGAAAACCGCTTTCGGCCCCGCCGCCAGCATCAAGCCCTGCGCACTCCTCACCGCGGCCGGCGACATCGACACCGGGCAGTGCAGATAGGCGATCCCTTGCGCGCCGAGCCGGACGGCGCGCTCGGCGGTCAGCGCCGGCAGGGTCGTGCTGTGGTCGACCAGCACGGCGTCCGCCGCCAGCCCCGGCCGGGCCGCCGCGATGACTTCCTCGACCACGGCGTCGTCCTTCAGGGCCAGATGCGCCCTGGAAGCGCCCGCCACGGCCTCGGCGGGCGTCGCCGCCGCCGCGACGCCGAACGGCGCCAAAGCCCGCGCCTTGTCCGGCGAACGGTTCCAGGCGACGACCGTGTCGCCCCGTTTGGCGGCCGCTTCGGCGAACGCGCCGCCCAGAAGGCCAGTTCCCAGAAATGCCAGTCTTGCCATGATCCTTGTCCTTGAAAAAAGTGATGCGTGTGAAAAAACCGCCGCCAGGGAAAATCCACGGAGGGTGGCGAAAAAGCGAACGCTCCTTGCCGGATCGAGTATGAGTTCCG
>JAISQQ010000298.1 GCA_031274075.1 Accumulibacter sp. | reverse complement strand
AACAGGTTCTCAGAAATCTCCGGGCGCTTCCCAGAGAATGAAGCCGCCTTCCTTCAGCGTCCGTTCCATCAGGCGGAGCAGCGGCTGCGCCCGCTGCGCCAGCGTGACGGTTTCGTCCGGAGGTTTCTCTTCGTCTTCACCGGCGGCTTCTCCATCCTCGCGGGCGCTGTCGCGCTTTTCCCGCGCCTGCCGCTCGATCGCCCGTTTCTCCTCGTCCACTCCCTGGCGCAGACGATTGATCGCTTCCGGCAGTTGTTCCTGGGTGAAGACGCCGCGCGCGGCGCCTTCCTTGCCGATCCACCCGAAAATACCGTGGGCATGTCCGGAAAGCATGATCATCTTGCCGGAAGTGCTCGACGTCAGTTGGACCAGCATGCCATCTCTCCGAAAGAAGCCGTGGGAACCGCGTTGCGCGCGATCATGAGCGCGTATCCCGGATGTCGCGCATCCGTTCGGCGCAGCCCGCGAAGAGGTCCACCAGCGCCGGGTCGAAATGCCTGCCTCTCTCCGCGGTGATGATCCGCACCGCCGCGTCGTGGTCGAACGCCTTTTTATACGGGCGCTCCGCCGTCAGGGCTTCATAAACGTCCACCACCGCCATCACCCGCCCGAGCAGCGGGATCGCCGCGCCCACAAGCCCGCCGGGATAACCGCTGCCGTCCCATTTTTCGTGATGGTGGGCAGCCAGCGTTTTGGCATATTGCAGAAAGAGGCTGTCGCGGTTGTTTCTTTCCAGCTTTTCGATGAACTTCACGCCAAACCCGACGTGCGTCTTCATCACCTCGAATTCCTCGGGCGTGAGCTTTCCCGGTTTTTTCAAAATGGCGTCGGGAATGGCGATCTTGCCGATGTCGTGCAATTTCACGCCGCGCAGCAGGCGGGTGATGTCCCAGGTCTCCGTCTCGGAACGGAAGACCTCGGCGCCCTTCATGGCCTCGAGCAATACCGCCACACAGCGTTCCGAGCGCTCGTTGTGCGAGCCGGTGGCCGTGTCCCGCTCTTCGGCAAGCTCCGCCAGCATATCCAGCGTATTGAGCTGCAACTGCATGATGTCCTTTGTTTTTTCCTCGACCATCTCTTCCAGCCGCCGCTGGTAGTCGATGAGCTTCATGTGGGCTTCCACGCGCTTCATCAGCAGCGGCGGCGAAAAAGGTTTGGTGATGTAGTCCAGCGCGCCGAGCTCGAGTCCCAGGATCTCGCTCTCGGGATCGGTCTTGGCGGTCAGGAAGATGACCGGGATGGCGCGGCTCGAAGGCTCGCTTTTCAGGCGCCGGATCGAATCGAAGCCGTCCATGTCGGGCATGTTGACGTCCAGCAGGATGAGGTCCGGCCGGTGTTGCGGCAAGAGATTGAACATGGCCGCCGCGCTCGGCAAGGTCAGCGTTTGATAGCGTTCGCTGAGCGCCTTCTTGCCCGTCAGCAGATTCACCGGGTTGTCGTCGACCAGCATGATCAGTTTCCGCTCCACCTTCCCCTCCCGAACCCAGCGCCCGCAACGGCTTCCCCAACCGTCGCCCGAGACAAACGGATTTCATTGTAGCGCCTTCTTCGTCAGGGGACAGGTGACGGGTGGCAGGTGTCAGGGTTTGGCGGCGCGAAGCGCCGCAAGTTGCTCCCTGACATGTAGGGCGGGAGACCCGCGGCCCCAGGAAAATCGCCACGATGCCAACGACGCCACAGAGTGCGATGGCTCTGTTCCGTCCCCTGAACGCCCTTGCCATCCCCCGGCCGAGTCTGTAGAATCGCGGGCTTTCGTAATTCAACCGCTTTTTGAGGATTCATTCATGGCCAACAGCGCACAAGCCCGTAAGCGCGCCCGTCAAGCCGTCAAGCAACACGCCCACAACACCAGCCTGCGCTCGACCCTGCGCACGGCGATCAAGCGCGTGCAGAAGGCGATTGTCGCGGGCGACAAGACGGTCGCCCAGGGTGTTTTCCGGGAATCGGTCGCGGTGATCGACCGTATCGCGGACAAGAAGATCATTCACAAGAACAAGGCCGCCCGCCACAAGAGCCGCCTGTCGGCGCGCATCAAGGCGCTTGCCGCCTGATTTCCGGGACGTCCGGGTTCTCCGGGGTCTGATCGACGGCGCTCGCGGGCGCCGTGTCTGTCTTTGGCGTCAGTCACGGTAGGCGGCGCCGGAACGCGTCCGCGCCGTTCTCCCGCTGTTTTCCAATATTCCAATACGGGCGCTTACCGGCGGCTATCGTCCGGCTATACAATCTCCACGTTTTCCCCTAGAATTTCCATTCTCGCATCTCTGGCTGGCGGCGTTTTCGGGGGGTGTCCGCAGGGTCCGGCAGACGGTGATTCGTTCCGGCGGCGTAAGCCGCCGTTTCAGTTTATGCACTTCAGTTTGGGGGTCGAAGATGTCGCATGTGATGAATACCTATGCGCGCTTGCCCGTGGCGTTCAGCCACGGCAACGGAAGCCGGGTCACCGATACCGAGGGCCGGACGTATCTCGACGGCTTGTCGGGAATCGCGGTCAACACGCTGGGGCACAACCATCCGGCCCTGGTGGCGGCGATTTCGGCGCAGGCGGGCCGTTTGCTGCATACCTCCAACCTTTATCGCATGCCGCTGCAGGAACAATTGGCGGACAAGCTGGCGGCGATGTCCGCAATGGACGAAGTGTTCTTCTGCAATTCGGGTTGCGAGGCCAACGAAGCGGCGATCAAGCTGGCGCGGTTCTATGGGCATCAGCGCGGCGTCGACAATCCGGCGATCATCGTCATGGAGCATTCGTTCCACGGCCGCACCCTGGCGACGCTTTCGGCGACGGGGAGCCGCAAGGTGCAGGCGGGGTTCGAACCGCTGGTCGCCGGCTTCGTGCGCGTGCCGTTCAACGATCTCGACGCGGTGCGCGCCATCGGCGAGCGCAACAAGAATGTGGTCGCGGTGATGTTCGAGGTCGTCCAGGGCGAAGGCGGCATCCATGTCTGCGACCCCGGGTATCAACGCGGCCTGCGCGCCCTGTGCGACGAAAACGCCTGGCTCCTGATCTGCGACGAGGTGCAGTGCGGCATGGGGCGGACCGGAACCTGGTTCGCTTTCCAGCAGGCCGGTATCCGCCCGGACGTCGCCACCCTGGCCAAAGGGCTGGCGGGGGGCGTGCCGATCGGCGTCTGCCTGGCCGGCGGCAAGGCGGCGGGGCTGTTGAAGCCGGGCAATCACGGCTCGACTTTCGGCGGCAACCAGTTGGCGACCACGGCGGCGCTGACCACCCTTGAGGTGATCGAGAAGGAGAAGCTGCTGGCCAACGCGGTGACGGTCGGCGGGATCATCCGCGACGGCCTGGCGCAGGCGCTGTCGGATGTGCCGGGTGTCGTCGGCGTCCGCGGCATGGGCTTGATCATCGGCGTCGAACTCGACCGTCCGTGCGGCGATCTGGTGCAGATCGGCCTCGACGCCGGGCTGCTGATCAACGTCACCGCCGAGCGGGTGGTGCGTTTGCTGCCGGCCTTGAATTTCAGCGCGGATGAAGGCCGCGAACTGGCCGCGCGGCTCGCGGCGCTGATTCGCGCCTTTCTTTCTTCCTGAGTGGGGGGATGGAGATGAGCGCCGTCAGACATTACCTGCAATTCAATGACCTCGACCGCGACGAGTATGCCTACCTGTTCAAGCGCGCGCGCTGGATCAAGGCGCAGTTCAAGGCCTACCAGCGTCATTGGCCGCTGAGCGACCGCACGCTGGTGATGATCTTCGAGAAGGCCAGCACGCGCACGCGCCTGTCGTTCGAGGCCGGCATGCAGCAGCTTGGCGGCATGGCCATCTACCTCAATACCCGCGATTCGCAACTCGGGCGCGGCGAGCCGATCGAGGATTCGGCGCAGGTCATCTCGCGCATGAGCGACCTGGTGATGATCCGCACCTTCGAGCAGGACATCGTCGAGCGTTTCGCCGCCAACTCGCGCGTGCCGGTGATCAACGGCCTGACCAACGAGTATCACCCGTGCCAGATCATGGCCGACATCTTCACCTACATCGAGGTTCGCGGCCCGATCCAGGGCCGGACGGTAGCCTGGATCGGCGACTCGAACAATTGCTGCAACACCTGGCTGCAAGCGGCCGAACTGCTGGATTTCAAGGTGCATGTGGCGACCCCGCCCGGCTACGAGGTCGAGCCCGAACGCGCCGGGCTGCACGGCACCGGACACTTCCGGCAGTTCGCCGATCCGATGGAAGCCGTGCGCGGCGTCGATATCGTGACCACCGACGTATGGACGTCGATGGGTTTCGAGGCCGAAAACGAGGCGCGCCTGCGTGACTTCGCCGACTACCGGGTCGATGGCGAGATGATGCGCGCGGCCAGCCCCGAGGCGATTTTCCTGCATTGCCTGCCGGCGCACCGGGGCGAGGAAGTGACGGCCGAGGTGATCGACGGGCCGCAAAGTTTCGTCTGGGACGAGGCGGAGAACCGCATGCACGCGCAGAAGGCGCTGATGGAATATCTTCTTCTCGGGCGCATGAATTCTTGAATTTTGAACGGGAGCCTATGAAATGAGCGATATCAAGAAAGCAGTGCTGGCGTATTCGGGCGGTCTGGACACGTCGGTCATCCTCAAGTGGCTGCAGGATACCTACCAGTGCGAGGTGGTGACCTTCACCGCCGACCTCGGCCAGGGCGAGGAACTCGATCCGGCGCGCGCCAAGGCGCTGAAATTCGGCATCAAGCCCGAAAATATTTTCATCGACGACCTGCGCGAGGAATTCGTGCGCGATTTCGTCTTTCCGATGTTCCGCTGCAACGCCATCTACGAAGGCGAGTATCTCCTCGGCACCTCGATCGCGCGCCCGCTGATCGCCAAGCGCCTGATCGAGATCGCCGCGCTGACCGGCGCCGACGCTGTTTCACACGGCGCGACCGGCAAGGGCAACGACCAGGTGCGCTTCGAACTCGGCGCCTACGCCCTGAACCCGGACATCAAGATCATCGCCCCGTGGCGCGAATGGGATCTGCTCTCGCGCGAGAAGCTGATGGCCTACGCCGAAAAGAACGGCATCCCGGTCGATATGAAGCACAAGCAGGGCGGATCGCCGTATTCGATGGACGCCAACCTGCTGCACATCAGCTTCGAAGGGCGGCACCTGGAGGATCCGTCCGCCGAGGCCGAGGCGAGCATGTGGCGCTGGACGGTTTCGCCCGAAGAGGCGCCGGACGCCGCGCAATACGTCACGCTGGAATTCGCCCAGGGTGACCCGGTGGCGATCGACGGCCAGCGCCTGGCCGCGCACGAACTCTTGGCCCGGCTCAACGAACTCGGCGGCAAGCACGGCATCGGCCGGCTGGATCTCGTCGAGAACCGTTACGTCGGCATGAAGTCGCGCGGCTGCTACGAGACGCCCGGAGGCACGATCCTCATCAAGGCGCACCGCGCCATCGAATCGGTGACGCTCGACCGCGAAGTCGCGCACCTCAAGGACGACCTGATGCCGCGCTACGCCAGCCTGATCTACAACGGCTACTGGTGGAGTCCCGAGCGCCGCGCCTTGCAGGCCCTGATCGACCATACGCAGCAGCCGGTCAACGGCTGGGTGCGCCTCAAACTGTACAAGGGCAACGTCATCGTCGCCGGGCGCGACTCGCAAACCGATTCGCTGTTCGATACGACCATCGCCACCTTCGAGGACGACGCCGGCGCCTACGACCAGAAGGACGCGGGCGGCTTCATCAAACTCAACGCGCTGCGCATGCGCATCGCCGCGAAGCTCGCCAGGCGCGGGAAGGACTGAGCGAAAAACCATGCCATCCTTCGATTTTTCCTCGGAGGCCGACCTCAACGCCTTGAAAAACGCCATCGACGTGACCCGCCGCCAGGTCGACGCGCGCTACGATTTCAAGGGCACGTCGGCCAAGGTCGAGCTCAACGAGAAGGACCAGATCATCACGCTTTACGGCGATTCCGATTTCCAGCTCGGCCAGATCAAGGATCTCCTGTTCCCGGCCATGGAAAAGAAAGAGAAGGAAAGCGTCAAGCGCCTCGACCACCAGGCCATCCAGAAGATTTCGGGCAACAAGGTCAAGCAGGAACTGAAGATCCGGACCGGCATCGAGAGTGAACTGGCGAAGAAGATCGTCAAGCTGGTCAAGGACGCCCGGCTGAAGGTCCA
>JAISQQ010000268.1 GCA_031274075.1 Accumulibacter sp. | reverse complement strand
ACGCGCGTATTCCGCTTTCGGAACCATTTTCGGAACCTATTCATGACCATCGCCATTGTCTCCGCATTGCCCGGATCAGCCCAACCCCCCGCAACGAACGCCGCCGCGGGGAGCGATGGCGCCGCTCCGGAACAGGATTTCATCAGCCTGCTGCTCGGGCAACTGGGCACCGTCCGGCTGGGCGCGGGAGCGATCCCGGGCGCGGCGTCCGAATCCGCCGCCGGCGATTCCGGCAGCCTGGACGACGAAGACGCCGAGGACGCCGAAGCCGGCGATCCGTCGGATTTGCTTGCCGCGCTGACGCAGGCGCCCTTCGAACAACGCGGGACGGCGCTGAACCTGGGCGAAGAAACGGGCCGCGATCCGTCCGCGTCTGCCCACGGGCGAACCCTGGCCGGCTCGTTGACACAGGACACGGCCGAGGCAAAACTCGCGGCGGCAAGCGAGCCGGCGGCAAAATTTGCCGCGCTGGTCGACGCGGCAACGGGAAAAACCGCCTCCACTCCGCAGGAGTCCGCCGGATTTTCCGCCGTCGCCACGCTGGCCACGGGGGTTCAGGCCCGCCGCGACGACGCGGCGCCGGCGAGCGCCAATCCCATTCCCATTCCCACGCCGCTGCACGACCGCGGCTGGAACAACGATTTTGCGCAGAAAGTGACCTGGGTCGTCAGCCAGCAGAACCAGTCCGCGAACCTGACGCTCAATCCTCCGGCCATGGGAAGCATCGAAATCGCGATCAAGCTCGACAACGACAGGTCGACCGCCACCGCCACCTTCGTTTCGAGCAACGCCGAAGTCCGGGAAACCATCGAAACCGCGCTGCCGAAACTGCGCGAAATGCTCGCCGGAATAGGCATCGAACTGGGAGAGGCGCAGGTCAGCGCGGAATCGTTCCGGCAAGCCGCCGGCAACGGGCGGCAAGCGGGGGAAGGCGCGTCGCCATCGGGGAACGATATGGCTATACTGGCGCCTGATTCGCGGGCGGAACCGGGCGCCGCGCCGGTCGTCGGCGCGGGACGCGGCCTGGTCGACATGTTCGTCTGAGCGGCAACATGACCTACAGCGAAGCATGACCCGGAACGAGAGAACACGAGTGAGGTTTCTAGCATGGCCAAGGAAGCAAAACCTGTAGTCGCGGCGGAAGCGGCGCCGAAAAAAAGCGGCAAGAAGCTGCTGATCGTGATCATCGTCTTGCTGCTCTTCGTCATTGTGGCGGGCGGGGCGGGGGCGCTCCTGCTGATGAACCGGCAGCACGCCGAGGACGCCGACGAAGAGGAAGTCGTCGAGCCGGTCAAGACCAAGAAAAAGAGCAGCAAGCCTTCGCCTCCCGTCTACGTGGCGATGGACGCCTTCACCGTCAACCTCGTCCCCGAATCGGGAGACCAGTTCATCCAGGTGATCCTTTCGGTGGAAGTCGTCGACGCCGAGTCCGGCGAGCAGATCAAGGTTTACACGCCCAAGATCCGCAACAACGTGATGCTGCTGCTTTCCAGCAAGAAGGCGTCCGAGCTTCTGACCAAGGAGGGCAAGGAAAAACTGGCCGAGGAAATCCGCGACCAGATGAACCAGGTGCTCGATCCCAGGGCGAGAGGAGACGACGCGCCGGTCAAGGAAGTCCTGTTCACCTCGTTCATCATCCAGTAAACCGATGTCATCCGAATTCCTTTCCCAGGACGAAGTCGACGCGCTGCTCAAGGGCGTCACCGGAGAAACCGACGAGCCGGCCGAGTCCGACGAAGCGGCGGGCGGCACCCGCCCGTACAACCTGGGGACGCAGGAACGGATCGTTCGCGGGCGCATGCCGACCCTCGAACTCATCAACGAGCGTTTTGCCCGCTACCTGCGCATCGGCCTGTTCAACTACATGCACCGGACGGTCGAGGTTTCCGTCGGGCCGATCCGCGTGCAGAAATACAGCGAGTTCATCCGCAATCTGGTCGTGCCGACCAACCTCAACCTGGTCGCCGCCAAGCCCCTGCGGGGAACCTCGCTCTTCGTCTTCGATCCCAACCTGGTGTTCATCGTGGTCGACAACATGTTCGGCGGCGACGGCCGGTTTCACACCCGCGTCGAGGGAAGGGAATTCACCGGCACCGAGCAGCGCATCATCCGCGGCTTGCTGAACATCGTATTCACCGAATACGCGCGCGCCTGGAATCCGGTCTACAACATTTCCTTCGAGTACATCCGCTCGGAAATGAACTCGCAGTTCGCCAACATCGCGACCCCCTCCGAAATCGTCGTGTCGACGACTTTTTCGCTCGAATTCGGAGGCACGGCGGCGGACATGTACATCTGTTTCCCGTATTCGATGCTCGAACCGATCCGCGACCTGCTCTACAGCGCGATGCAGAGCGACCAATTGTCCACGGACCAGCACTGGATCAGGATGCTGCGCAAGCAGCTCAAGGACGCCGAGGTCGAGATCGTCGCCACGCTCGGAACATCGAGCATCACGCTCGGGGAAATCCTGAAGCTCAAGGTCGGCGACATCATCCCGCTCGACATTCCCGAGAACATAAGCGCCTGCGTCGACGACATTCCCGTGCTCGAATGCACCTACGGCCAGCAGGGCGGGCAGTACGCGCTCAAGATCAACCGTTTCATCACCCAGGGCGAGGACGAAAAGACGCCCGTGAGGAATTAGCCATGGCTGACGCGACCGACGACAAGACCGACGAGCCGACCGCCGACCAAGCCGACGACAAGGCCGAGGGACAGACCGGCGGCCAGGCCGCGGAAGAACCCAGCATGGAGGACGATTGGGCGGCCGCCATGGCCGAACAGGCGCAGAGCGACGCGGCGGCGCAGGACGGGGCCGCAGCGCAGCCGGCGCAGATCTTTCCGTCTTTCAGCGACGCGGCGGGCAAGGCGTCGATGATGAACGAACTGGACATGATCCTGGACATCCCGGTCCAGATCTCCGTCGAAATCGGCCGCGCCAAGATCACCATCAAGAACCTCCTGCAACTCGCGCACGGATCGGTCGTCGAACTCGACGCCATGGCCGGCGAGCCGATGAGCGTCTTCGTCAACGGCACGCTGATCGCCCA
>JAISQQ010000252.1 GCA_031274075.1 Accumulibacter sp. | reverse complement strand
GTGCCGACCAGAACGCCCAGGACGATGGTGATGAGCAGGGGCATGACGCTGATCACGGCTGAAACGCCGTTCTCGACTTCCTGTTCATAATGTTCGGCGAGCCTGTTGAGCATACTGTCCAATTCCCCCGTGGATTCGCCGGTGGTGATGGCTTGCAGGACCATGTCGGGGAAAACGCGGGCCGCCCGCGTCGCCTGGAGCAGCGTGCCGCCGCGTTTGAGCGCGGCCTGGACGCGGAGGCTGGCCTGGTCATAGACATGGTTGCCGGTAGCGCCGTCCAGTAATCCCACGGCCTCGATCAGCGGGATGCCCGCCGCGTAGGCCGTAGACAGGACGCGGCTCCAGCGCGCGATGGCGCTGTGGCGGGCCAGCCTGCCGAAGACCGGGATCTCCAACAGGCAGCGATCCACCCATTTGCGGAAGTTCTTCGATGTTTTCCAGGTTCTGAAAAGCCACCACGCGCCGCCCATGAGCAGGGCGAGAAACAGCACCAGGGGGAGAAGGAGGCCGGGGAACACGATCGCGATCGTGACCAGGGCGACGAGCAAGACCAGGGCGGGATGATGAAGCATGGATTTGAGCCGGCTCTTGAGCGCCAGAACGCGCTCCTTCTGGTCGGCCAGCCGTTCTAGAAGGGCATCCAGCGCGCCGGCGCGTTCCCCGGCACGCACGAAATGAAGATAGAGCCGATCGAATTGACGGGGATATTTTTCGAGCGCGTCGGAAAGCGGACTTCCATTTTCGACCTTGCGGCGGATGTCCGCCAGCATCCGGCTGGCCGGCGCGGAATAGTGCTGCGCGCGGACCAGGGTTTCGAGGGCGCGCAGCATGGGCAGGCCCGCTTTCAGCATCGTGGCGAGCTGCCGGGTAAAGTTGGCGACGTCCCGTTCGCTCATCGCCCGTTGGCGCGCGCCGCTTGCCGGAATTCCTGCCTGCTTCATCAAAAACCGACTCCGGTTGGAAACCGCCCCTTCAGGGGGATAACCTTGCACGGGAGGAGCGTAACCCCTTCCGTGCTTTCGTCCGGCCTGCCGGACGTGGATTGAAACATTTTGAGAACCTCGCTGGCAAGAACGGCTTCAGAGGACAGAAGACGGTGGACAGAGGACAGTAATATTTGCGGGCGCGAAGCGCCCGGTAACTGACTGTCCTCGACACCTGACACCTGATCCCTGACCCGATCATTGCCCGGTCTCCGGCGCTGGAGCTTCCTCGGTCTTCGGCGCGGCGACGAATACCAGGTTGTCGTCGCGCGTCTCGAAGCTTCCCATCGACGGCCCCAGGCCGCCTTCCGGCTCGGCGTCGAGCCGGGCGAAACCTTCGCAGGTGCGCGTCTCGACCACATACATGCGACTGCCCTGGCGGAGAATCCACGCATTGTTGCCCGGCGAGAAAACCTCGAACCTGGCATGGAGGCCCGCCGCCGCCACGACATGCCGGCGCATGCAGTCGGGCATGCGCGAAGCCACCAGGGAATAATCGGCCCTTCTCGCCCAGGGCCAGGTGGTTATCTTGATCAGGCTCAGGGAATGCGCGCCGCCCTCGATCTCGAAGGTGGCGCGCTGATCCATGCAGGCGGCCAGCAAGGGCAATAAAAGCAGAGGGACTAAGCGGAGCAGGCGCACGATGATTCTCCCTTTATCCGAGCGTGTGACATCTGGCAAGAAGCCTCCAGGGAACCGGCTCGCCGGCCCGCAGAGGCACCAGTTCATCGCCGCCAGTGTAAGGCAGGCTCGCCGGCAGCGTCCATGCCCTTTTTTCCAGGGTCAGCGATCCTTCGTTGCGCGGCAGGCGGTAGAAATCGGCGCCGTTGAAGCTGGCGAAAGCCTCCAGCCTGTCCAGCGCCCCCGCCTGCTCGAAAGCCTCGGCGTACAGTTCGAGCGCCGACAAGGCCGTGTAGCACCCGGCGCAGCCGCAGGCGGCTTCTTTCGCGTGGCGCGTGTGCGGCGCCGAATCGGTGCCGAGAAAGAATTTCGCGCTGCCCGAGGTCGCCGCTCGCAGCAGCGCCCGGCGGTGCGTCTCGCGTTTCAGCACCGGCAGGCAGTAGTAGTGCGGGCGCACGCCGCCGGCAAAGATCGCGTTGCGGTTGTAGAGCAGATGATGCGCGGTGATCGTCGCCGCGACGTTTTCCCCCGCCGCGGCGACGAATTCGGCGGCCTCCCGGGTGGTGATGTGCTCGCACACGACGCGCAGGGCGGGATGCCTGCCGAGCAGCGTTTGCAGCACCGTCTCGATGAACACGCGCTCGCGATCGAAAAGGTCGACCGCCGGGTCCGTGACCTCGCCGTGGAGCAACAGCGGCATCCCCGCCCGTTCCATCTCGGCGAGCGCCGCGTCGCATCGCCCGAGGTCGGTGACTCCGGCATCCGAGTGGGTCGTCGCGCCGGCGGGATAGAGCTTGACCGCCTTGACGAAGCCGCTGTCGACGGCGCGCCGGATCTCGTCGGCCGAGGTGTCGTCGGTGAGATAGAGAGTCATCAGCGGCTCGAAACGCGCCCCGTCCGGCAGCGCCTCCAGGATGCGCCGCCGGTAATCGGCGGCGGCGGCGACCGTGGTGACCGGCGGACGCAGGTTGGGCATGACGATGGCGCGGGCGAACTGGCGGACGCTGTGCGGCAGAACGGCGCGCAAGACTTCGCCGTCGCGCAGGTGCAGATGCCAGTCGTCGGGACGGGCGAGGGTAATTTGCGGAGTGTTCATTTCAGAGGACAGAGGACAGAAGACAGAGGACAGTTCAGTTACCGGGCGCTTCGCGCCCGCAAATATTACTGTCTTCTGTCCTCTGAACATGCGTTAGCATGAATTCTAGTCGAAACGGAGACGCCCTTGAAAATCGATGTCCGGCGCTATTCTTCGCGCAGCCGCAGCGCCCGCGCGTAGAGCGCGTTCTTCGCCGCCCCGGTGATGGCGTGCGCGAGCCTTGCCGCCTGCTTGACCGGCAGTCCGTCGGCGAGCAGAAGTTTCAGCACCCTTTCCCCTTCGTCGTCGTCGTCGGGCGGCGGCGCCCCGGAGACGAGCAGCACGAATTCGCCGCGCTGGCGGTTGGCGTCCGCCTCCAGCCAGGCCGGCGCTTCGCCGAGCGGACAGGAATGGACAGTCTCGAACAGTTTGGTCAACTCGCGGGCCAGCACCAGCGTGCGGTCGGGTTCGAACGCGGAGAGCAGCGCCCCGACCGTTTCCACGACGCGGTGCGGCGCCTCGTAGAACACCAGCGCATGGCGCAGACCGGCCAGCCCGCGCAAGGCTTCTTCCCGTTGCCGCGCCTTGGCGGGCAGGAAACCGTAGAACAGGAAACGCGGCTCGGCGAGGCCGGACGCGGACAGCGCTGTCACCGCCGCGCACGGCCCCGGCAGCGGGACGATCCTGTGGCCCGCCTCTCTCGCGCGCGCCACCACGCGGGCGCCGGGGTCGGAAATTGCCGGAGTTCCGGCGTCGCAGACCAGCGCCACCGATTCGCCTTCGTTCAGGCGGGCGACGACCTGTTGCGCCGCCGCTTCCTCGTTGTGTTCGTGCGCCGCCAGGAGACGCGCCGAAACGCCGAAATGCCTGAGCAGCGGCGCGCTGCGCCGCGTATCCTCGCACGCCACCCAGGCGACGCGGCGCAGCGCCTCCACCGCGCGCGGCGTCATGTCCGAAAGATTACCGAGCGGCGTCGGCACCACATATAATGCGGGAGATTCTTCTGTCATGCGTTTTGCCTGGCCACGATGTTTCAATCCACGTCCAGCCTGGCCGGACGAAAAAGCATGGAAGATCCCACACCTCTCCCAAGCGCGATTATCCCCTGAAGGCTGAGGTCTCCAACCGGAGTTGGTTTTCGATGAACGACAACGATACCACGACCCGCACCGGACAACGCGCCGAGGAGCTTGCGGCCCGCTTTCTCGAACGGCAGGGATTGGCGGTGATCGCGCGCAACCATCGCTGCGGCGGCGGGGAAATCGATCTGATCTGCAAGGACGGCGCCAGCCTGGTCTTCGTCGAGGTCCGGTTGCGGCGCAACGGCGATTTCGGCGGCGCCGCGGCGAGCATCACGCCAGCCAAGCAGCGGCGCATCGCCCTCGCCGCGCGGCACTATCTCAGCGCGACGCGCAAGCACGGCGCCGACTGCCGCTTCGACTGCGTGCTTCTCGACGGCAAAAACGTCGAATGGATCAGGAATGCGTTTTCCGCGAGGTAAGCGCCGGCCGCGGCCAGGGATCAGGGATCGGTAATTCGACCGCCAATGTTTGGATCGACGCCTGCCGGACAGAGCGGTGCCCATCAGCGAGGTGGATGCTTGGCAGTCGCGCCGCAACAGAGAGCAGTGCGGCATCCAGTGGTCGTTCACTCGGCAGGATGCGGATACAAAAATGGCACGACACCATGTTTCTTAAATAACAATCCCCCGGCAAAGCCGGAGGTCTTCATTTGGTGCGCCCGGCATGGACGCCCTCCTGCGGGTGAAAGTCCCGCCGTAAGTAGATCACAGCGAGCGAAGCGAAGCGCAACTGCCTAAGGGCGACCGAGTGTGGGAAGGAAGCGTGGAGCATAAACGGCGAGCCGATGTACAAGAACCGGATAGAAGGCGCTAAGATACCCGCGCTCCCAGAGAGAAGATCGCAAACAGCTTCTGAGGATAGTCCAGCTACCGGGCGCGGAGCGCCCGCAAATATTACTGTCCTCAGTCCTCTGAAGCCGAGAAATCGCCTCGCAGGACGCGCGCCAGTTCCATGTGACGTTCGCGGCGCAGGGCGCCGCGGGTTTTTTCATGGACCACCACGCCGCGCCGCATTTTCGCCGTGGTGGCGAAGGG
>JAISQQ010000244.1 GCA_031274075.1 Accumulibacter sp. | reverse complement strand
TTGTTTTCATCAACCGGGCGCGGGCTCTATCAAACCGGGGCGGCGCCGTTTTCCAGGAAAGAGAGTTTGAGATGGCGATTACCGTTGCGCAAAAAGCGCAGATCATGAGCGAATACCAGCGCGCCGCTGGCGATACCGGTTCTTCGGAAGTGCAGGTCGCGTTGCTGACCGCGCGCATCAACGACTTGACCGAGCACTTCAAGGAGCACGTCAAGGATCATCACTCCCGCCGCGGCCTGCTGCGCATGGTCAGCCGCCGGCGCAAGCTGCTGGACTACCTGAAGCGCACGAACGTCGATTCGTACCGCTCGCTGATCCAGCGCCTCGGTCTGCGCAAGTGAGCTTGCCGGCCGAGCCGTGCGTTTGCCTTACTTCCCCTCTTGAATACCTTGCAGCGGACAGCCCTCGCGGGTCGTCCGCTGTGTTTTTTGCAGTTTCGCCAATAAGGCGTATTGATGAATGGCATGCCTGTGTCGTGGGTATCCGTAATGAACCAACCGAGAGGTAATAATGTTTAAGATCGCCAAGAAGACTTTCACTTATGGCTCGCGCCAAGTGACGCTGGAAACCGGAGAAATCGCGCGCCAGGCCGATGGGGCCGTGCTGGTGTCGATGGACGACACCGTGGTTCTGGTTACCGTGGTCGGGTCCAGGACCCTCAGGCCGGGTCAGGATTTCTTTCCGTTGACCGTCGATTACATCGAAAAGACCTATGCCGCGGGGCGCATCCCGGGGGGCTTTTTCAAGCGTGAAGGCCGTCCTTCGGAGAAGGAAACGCTCACCTCGCGCCTGATCGACCGCCCTTTGCGTCCGCTGTTTCCCGATGGCTTCTACAACGAAGTGCAAATCGTGGCGATGGTCGTCTCGCTCAATCCGGAAATCGATCCGGACATTCCCGCGCTGATCGGCGCCTCGGCCGCCCTGGCCGTGTCGGGCATTCCGTTCAACGGCCCGATCGGCGCGGCTCGCGTCGGCTATATCGACGGCCAGTACGTGCTCAATCCGACGCTGACGCAGTTGAAGGACAGCCGTCTCGATCTGGTCGTCGCCGGCACCCAGCGCGCGGTGCTGATGGTCGAATCGGAAGCCGACGTGCTGCCGGAGGAGGTCATGCTGGGCGCCGTGGTGTTCGGCCATGAGCAGTTGCAGGCCGCGGTCGAGGCGATCAACGACTTCGTCGAGGAAGCCGGCAAGCCGGAATGGGACTGGACGCCCGCGGCCAAGAACGAGGAACTGGCGGCCCGGCTCAACGCCCTGGTCGAAGCCGACGTGCAGGAAGCCTTCCGCATCACCAGCAAGCAGCAGCGCACGCAGCGCCTCAACGAGATCTCGGCCAGGGCCATCGAAACGCTGACGGCCGGTGAAAACGCGCCGGACGCCGCGGCCATCGGCAATCTGTTGTTTGAAATCGAATCGCGCATCGTGCGCGGCCGCATCCTGGCCGGCGAACCGCGGATCGACGGGCGTGACACGCGCACCGTGCGCCCGATCTCGATTCGCACCGGCGTCCTGCCGCGCACGCACGGCTCGGTGCTGTTCACCCGCGGGGAAACCCAGGCGCTGGTCGTCGCCACGCTGGGGACCGGCCGCGACGAGCAGATCATCGATTCCCTGGCCGGCGAATACCGCGAACGCTTCCTGCTGCACTACAACTTCCCGCCCTACGCCACCGGCGAGTGCGGCCGCGTCGGCAGCCCGAAGCGCCGTGAAATCGGCCACGGCCGCCTGGCCAAGCGCGCGATGATCGCGGTCCTGCCGAAGGTCGAGGATTTCTCCTACACCATGCGCGTGGTCTCGGAAATCACCGAATCGAACGGTTCCTCCTCGATGGCCTCGGTCTGCGGTTCCACGCTCGCGCTGATGGACGCCGGCGTGCCGCTCAAGGCGCACGTGGCCGGCATCGCCATGGGCCTGATCAAGGAAGACAACCGTTTCGCCGTGCTCACCGACATTCTCGGCGACGAGGACCATCTCGGCGACATGGACTTCAAGGTGGCCGGCACCGACAGCGGCGTAACCGCCCTGCAGATGGACATCAAGATCCAGGGGATCACCAAGGAGATCATGCAGGTGGCGCTGGCACAGGCCAGGGAAGCGCGCCTGCACATACTCTCCCGGATGCAGTCCGCCGTCGCCGCGCCGCGCCAGGAAGTGTCCACCTACGCGCCGCGTCTCTACAGCATGAAGATCAACCCGGAAAAGATTCGCGACGTGATCGGCAAGGGCGGCGCCGTGATCCGCGCCATTACCGAGGAAACCGGAACGACGATCGACATCCAGGAAGACGGCACGATCACCATCGCCTCGGTCAACGGCCAGGCCGCCGACGCGGCCAAGGCGCGCATCGAGGCGATCACCGCCGACGTCGAGGTCGGCAAGATCTACGACGGCACGGTGCTCAAGCTGCTCGACTTCGGCGCCATCGTCAGCATCCTGCCGGGGCGCGACGGTCTGCTGCACATTTCGCAGATCGCCAACGAGCGCGTCAATGCCGTCGCGGATTACCTCAAGGAAGGGCAGAAAGTACGCGTCAAGGTGCTGGAAGCCGACGAGAAAGGCCGCGTCCGCCTGTCGATGAAAGCCGCCGCCGCCGAAGCCGCCGCGCAGGCCGCCCAGGCTCAAGCCGAGGCCGCGCCGCCGCAGCAATGAGCGCGATCCGCCCAGCGAAAAAGGACGCTCCGGCGTCCTTTTTTGTCGGGTGGCGCGACGCGGGGCGTCAGCAGGTATTGCCAGACAGCGGACAGCAACATTTGCGGGCGCGAAACGCCCGGTGACTGAACTGTCTTCTGTCCTCCGACTTCCCGGGCGGAATGGCTTCGTACCTACTTGGCGAACTGCTTTTCCCGCACCTCTTCGAGCGTCTTGCAGTTGACGCACAGCGAGGCCGTCGGCCGGGCTTCCAGCCGCTTGAGGCCGATTTCATCGCCGCATCCGCTGCAGTAACCGTAGTCGCCGCTGTCGATCAGGCCGATGGTGTCCTCGATCTTCTTGATCAGCTTGCGTTCGCGGTCGCGGTTGCGCAGCTCGATGGCGATGTCGGTCTCCTGGCTGGCCCGGTCGTTCGGGTCGGCGAATACCGTCGCTTCATCCTGCATGGTATGGACCGTCCGTTCGATGTCCTGCATCAATTCCGCCTTGAGGTTCTCGAGGATGGACCGGAAATGAGCCTTTTGCCGGTCGCTCATGTATTTTTCGCCCTTTTTGGGAACATAAGGGGCAAATTGTTTGGGGTTCAATTCTTCAGCCATGTTCGGAACCATCCGTGCGTTCAAGGAAGCGGTTAAATATCAGAAATACGGCAATACTGCAAGCAATCGGACACGGGTGAAATTCGTCATTGACCTGCCCGGGAACGATGGGTAGAATGCGCGCTTTCTCGGGGCGTAGCGCAGCCTGGTAGCGCATCTGCTTTGGGAGCAGAGGGTCGTGAGTTCAAATCCCACCGCCCCGACCAGTTCATAAGCAGCAAAGCCTTACCGGGGAAGCGAATCCCCAAGCCCGGAGCCTCGCGCCCGTAGCTCAACCGGATAGAGCACCGGCCTTCTAAGCCGGGGGTTGTGAGTTCGAGTCTCGCCGGGCGCGCCAGAACAACGGCGGTGTTAGCTCAGTAGGTAGAGCATCGGATTGTGATTCCGAGGGTCAGCGGTTCAAGCCCGCTACACCGCCCCAGTCGATAAGCGCGTCGAGCGCCGGAACCCCCGAGGCCGAGAGGCTTTCGGGGTTTATTTCGACTCGCGTGGGAACCGATGCCTTGTAGTTCCGGCTGTTTCGCTCAATGCTGCTTGCATTGGCGTCAGCCTGCACTGAAACCGTGCTTTCGGCTTCGTTCCGGCTTCGTTTCGTCGTGCGGCTCGCGCTGTCTCCGGCTCGTCTTCGCGTCTCGTTGCCAACGCGAGTTAGAATTACCTCGGGCGGGGAGACTTGTCCAGCCCGGCGATGCGTTGCCCCGGCCTGATTCCCTTTTCCGCGAAATAGCCGCGATTCATTTCCAGCGCGAACCGCACCGGCGCGCTGGCACAATGGTTGTCTTCCGTTTGCGGCTCCATGTCCTCGATGTTCAGGATTTTTCCCTGGTCGTCGAGAAAGGCCACGGAAAGCGGCAGGAAGGTGTTGCGCATCCACATGCAATGACGCCCGGCCTGCGGAAAGACGAAAAGCATTCCCCGATTGGGCGCCATGCTCTTTCTGTACATCAGTCCCTGCATGCGGGAAGCCTGATTGGCGGCGACCTCCGCTTCGATGCGATGGAAATTCGCGCTCAGTTCGATCGACGGCAACTGCGCCAGGGCCGCCGTGGCGAGCAGGGACAGGACGACGAGTGATATTGGCCGGAACATGCGGACTCCTTGAAAAAAGGCTTGCGTACCGTGGCGGGCGGCTACTTCTCGCGCGCCGCGCTCCTGGCCTGTTCGCGCCACGAGATGAGCGCGGGCAAGCCTTTCCCTCGGTGGGCGGGTGTCGCGAGTTTTACATCTGTCATGCTTAATCATGGCGCTGCTGCCAGAAGGATATTTGATATTGAGTGAGATCGTTCTGGTCATCGGAAATATAGAATTCGACTCGGCAGGGATCATCGGGGAACTGCCACTTCAGCTTTGCTTCATGTATTTCCTTGAGGATATGGCCAATTACCAATACCTTGTCCCGGGTCATATCCGGGCAGCCGAGGTATTGAATATCTTCAATATGGAGATGATTCATGATCCATTCCGTATTTTTCCGGCTTGCGCCTTCTTGCCGCTCGAACCCTTTCAAGGATTCTTCATTGAATCCTTTTCGAAGGATATAGCCTTCATGCCTGGTGAATTCAGGCCAGAAAATAGCTGCGTAGCCAATGGCCAGGGAAAAATTCC
>JAISQQ010000211.1 GCA_031274075.1 Accumulibacter sp. | reverse complement strand
TATCCGATTTTGTTATCCAACCATTTTGCTGGCCAATGAATAACACCGGCCAGCACAAAAGCTTAAGGTTTTTTAGCACATCAATGGGCTTCATCTAACCATTACCTAAAATAATAGGGGACAGACCACAATTAATCCCTGGGCGGGAGAACATGGCAAGGGATGCAAGGAAGAGATGATTGTATTAAAGATTATCCCAAAATTTAATCGTGGTCTGTCCCCTATTAATCCCTGTTCATTTTTTGACAGGGGTACCATGATGAGAGCAAAGCAACGACGGGCCGTCCGGTTTGCGCCGGCCCTTTTGGCCGGGACCGTCTGGGCGTCGAGCCTGCTGTTCGCGGGCGCGGCCCATGCGGAGGACGCTCCTCCGGAAAGCATCAACCTGCAATTGCAAAGCTGGACGGCGGTCGCGGAAGCCAAGGGAATCCTCCAGGAGGAATTCAGCAAGGCCGGCGTGAAAAAGGTCAATCTGATCGCGCAATCCTCGGGCGAGCTCCTGGGAGCGGAAAGCGCCGCGGTCGGCGGCGGCACGCTGGCCTTTGCCCAGCGCATGATCTACCCGGCTTTCGTGCAGAAAGCAAACGGCATTCCGGCGGTGATCGTGTGGCTGTCGGAGCCGTCCAACCGCTACCGCACGCCGATCTTCGTCTCGGCGGCGAACAAGGACATCCGCACGATCGCCGATCTGGACGGCAAGAAATTCGGCTCGTCACGCATTTCCTGCTATTGGTCGGCGCCGTTCGAGATTCTCAACAACGCCGGCATCCCGCTCGACAGCCGCCTGAAAAAAGGCCGGGTGCGGTATGAGAACATCGAAAGCCCGGCGGTGGCGATCCAGGCGCTGTTGAGCGGTGAAACGGACGCGACGGCGGGGCATCTGGCGGCGAATCATTTCACCTCCGCCTACCTGCAAGACAAGTTCAGGCTGATCGGCGGACCTTCCGACACGGGCGCCTACGTGAATTATGCCGGGCGGGTGAGCTATTTCGCGCACAGGGATTTCGCCGCCAAGTATCCGAACGTGGTCAAGGCCTTCCTGCTCAGCCGTGAGCGCGCGCGCGTCTGGGCGACGGATCACGTCGACGAGGCGGCGGCCATCGTCGGCAAGGCCCTGCGGATTCCCGAAGAAGTAGCGAAATTCCAGATCACCCATTTGGGACAATGGGATTTGATGGCCGGCGAACCGAGCGCGAAAGCCGCGCGCACGGCGATCAAGGAATTCCAGAAATGGTACGTCGAGCACGGGGACGACATTCTGGTCGACAAACAGCTTTCCGGGGAGCAGATCGATGCCTTCATTGACGACAAGTTTTTCGTGGGCGGCTCGCATTCGATTTACGGCGATAAGTATTCGACGTATTGAAATACGGCGCAGGTTCGCGGCGTTTCTGGCCGAACAGCGTTACATCGGCGCCATCCTGCCACTGCTCGTCCTGGGCCTGTGGCAGGCCTCGTCGAGTTTCGGATGGATCGAGGCGGTCTTCCTGCCGGCGCCGGCCAAGGTCATCGAAGCCTTCTGGTACATGCTCTTCAAGCAGGATTTGCTCTGGGACATCTGGGCGAGCGTGTTCATCATCGGGCAAGCCTTCGTCTATGGCGCGCTGCTCGGCGTGGGACTGGGCTTCGCGGCGGGTCTGTCGCATCGCGTCGAACTCCTTTTCAGCGGTACGATCAACACCATTCGCCACATCCCCAGCGTGGCGTGGATTCCGCTGGTCGTCGTGTGGCTCGGCCTGGGCGCGCCCGCCAAGATCGTGGTGATCGCCAAGTCGATTTTCATCCCGGTGTTCCTGAACACGCTGCAAGCCATACGCGGCGTGGATCACAACTTCATCGAACTGGCGCAGGCGCTGAAACTGAGCAAACGGCAGTTGATCCGCCGCGTGATCCTGCCGGCGATCCTGCCGGTCATCATGGTCACGCTCCGCTATTCGGCGGGACTCGCCTGGGCGCTGGTGGTGATCGCCGAAGGCATCAGCGGACTCGAAGGCATGGGCTTTCTGATTTTCCGCGCCCAGAACCTGCTGATGACCGATCAGTTGCTGGTCTGCATGGTGCTGATCGGGGTGATCGGCTACGCCCTCGATCGCCTGCTCTATATGGCGCAACGGCGGCTGCTGCGCTGGCAGCGCGGCTTCGGAGGCAGCTATGCTTGAAGTGCGCGGCGCGACCCGGCGTTTCGGCAATCTCGTCGCCCTGCAGGACGCGACCCTCTCCGTCGACGAAGGCGAATTCGTCACCATCGTCGGCGCGAGCGGCTGCGGCAAGACGACGCTCTTGCGGCTGATCGCCGGACTCGATCAGGACTACACCGGGGAAATCACTTTGCGCGGCCAGCGGATCGTGGGCACCAGCCTGGAACGCGGCATCGTCTTCCAGGAACCCCGGCTGCTGCCCTGGCTGACGCTGTGGGACAACATTGCCATCGCGCTCGACAACGCGCCGCTTTCCACCGCCGCCAAGAAAGACGCCATCACCGCGCAGATCGCCCTGGTGGGCCTGACCGGCTTCGAAAAAGCCTATCCCGCCGCCTTGAGCGGCGGCATGGCGCAACGCGCCGCGATCGCCCGCGCGCTGGTGGGACATCCCTCGATCCTGCTGCTCGACGAACCGCTCGGCGCGCTCGACGCGATCACCCGCATGCGCCTGCAGGAAGAGTTGCTGCGCATCTGGCGGCACGAAAGGGTGAGCATGATCCTGGTGACGCACGACGTCGAGGAAGCCGTCTTCCTGAGCCAGAAGATCGTCGTCATGGATTCGAGTCCGGGACACGTGACCGCGAATATCGCGCTCGACCTGCCCTTCCCGCGAGACCGCTCGTCGGCGGAATTCGGCGCGTTCAAACGCCAGATATTCGACGCGCTGCACGACAACGCCGCCGTGAAACCGCCGGAAATCGAATATCTCATCTAGCCGTCATGACCTCATGAAAACGCTTGAACAACGGAAAAATGGATAGGGTTTCGATCGAGACGCGGCTTGTCCATTGCGGCGAAATCGACGATCCGTCAAAAGGGATCGTCCCGCCGCTCTATCCGGCCACGACTTACGAGCGCGCCGGCGACGGTTCCTATCCTGGAACTTACGTTTATTCGAGAATGGACTCGCCGGCCTTTGAAAAACCGGAGCGCTTGTTGCGTTCCCTGGAATCGGGAAGCGACGCGCTGCTGTTTTCGTCGGGGATGGCGGCGGGCAGCGCCTTGTTGCAGGCATTACGCACCGGCGACCGCATCGTCGCGCCGCGCTCGATGTATTGGGGCTTCAGGAACTGGATACAGCAATTCACAGCGGATTTCGGAATCGATCTGGCATTTTATGCCAACGACGACATGGGCGAACTCGAAGCCTTGTTTCGTGAGAAACCGGCGAACCTTCTATTGATCGAAACGCCGGCCAATCCGACCTGGGAAATCACGGACATCGCGGCGGCGGCGGACGTCGCGCATCGCCACGGAGCGTTGGTGGCGGTCGATTCGACCGTGGCCTCGCCGGTCTTGTCGCAACCGCTCGTGTTGGGCGCCGACATCGTGCTGCATTCGGCGACGAAGTATCTGAACGGTCATTCCGACGTGATTGCCGGCGTCCTGGTGACGCGGGAAAACACGCCGTACTGGGAACGCGTCCGCGTCGCGCGGACCAACGGCGGCGCTGTCCTGGGCGCGTTCGAATCCTGGCTTTTGCTGCGCGGCATGCGCACCCTGTTCGTGCGCGTCAAGGCGGCTTCGGAAAACGCGCTGGCGATTGCCCGCGCGCTCGAAAACCATGCTGAAGTTTCCCATGTGTCGTATCCGGGACTACCGAGCCATCCCGGCCACGAGGTGGCAAAAAAACAAATGAAAGGCGGCTTTGGCGGCATGCTTTCCGTCCGTTTCAAGAAAGGCGGAGAAAAAGCGCGCGCGGTCGCCGCGAAACTGCGGGTGTTCAAGCGCGCCACGTCGCTGGGTTCCGTGGAAAGCCTCGTCGAGCATCGCGCCAGCGTCGAGGGAGCGGGCAGCTTGTGCCCCGACGATTTATTGCGTTTTTCGATCGGTATCGAACCCGTAGACGACTTGCTGGACGATCTGAATCAGGCCATAGATCTGAGGACAGAGGACTGATGACAGAGGACAGTCGGCTACCGGGCGCTTCGCGCCCGCAAATATTACTGTCCTCTGTCCTCTGTCATCTGGTAACCGTCTTCAGGTTGAGGTCGAGCTGGCGCGAATCGCCGTCGTCTACGAAGGCCGCGGCGGACTTGCATTCGCGCGCGCGTTCGATGGCGTTGAGATAGCTTGCGGTGATGTCGCCGGTCACGTAGCGGCCGTCGAAACACGAGCAGTCGAAAATATCGATGCGCGGATTGATTTCGCGCACCGACGCCTTGAGCGCCTCCAGATCCTGGTAGATCAGGGCGTCGGCGCCGATCTCGAGCGCGATCTCGGCCTCGCTCCGGCCGGTGGCGATCAGCTCGC
>JAISQQ010000111.1 GCA_031274075.1 Accumulibacter sp. | reverse complement strand
GGCTGCAGGTAATGCAGGATGCGCTGGTAGTCGGCGCGGGCGGCTTTGGCGCGCGTCTTGTTGTCGCCGTCGGCCTTGTTCACCACCACCAGGTCGCAGCGCTCCATGACGCCCTTCTTGATGCCCTGCAATTCGTCGCCGGCGCCGGCGATCTGCAGCAGCAGGAAAAGATCGACCATCGAGCGGACGGTGATTTCGCTCTGTCCGACGCCGACCGTCTCGACGAAGATCACGTCGAAGCCGGCGGCCTCGCAGACGATCATCGTCTCGCGGCTCTTCCGCGCCACGCCGCCGAGCACGCCGCCGGACGGCGACGGCCGGATGTAGGCGCCGCGGTTGCGCGAGAGCTGTTCCATGCGCGTCTTGTCGCCGAGAATGCTGCCGCCGGTAACGCTGCTGCTCGGGTCCACCGCCAGCACGGCGAGCCGGTGTCCGTGCTCGCACAGGCGCAATCCGAGCGTTTCGATCAGCGAGCTCTTGCCGGAACCGGGCACGCCGGTGATGCCGACGCGGATGGCCGCGCCGGCATGGGGAATCAGGCGCGAGAGCATTTCCTGGGCCATTTCGTAGTGGCGTTCGGCGTTGCTCTCGACCAGCGTGATGGCGCGCGCCAGCACCGCGCGGTCTCCGGCCAGTACGCCGTCGACGTAGTCGTCGACGCTCAGTCCGGGCCGCTTTCCGCTGGCCGGGTAGAAGCTCGTCTCCTTCGCCGCGCCGGGCAGTCCGTCGTGCCGGCCGCGCACGCCCGGCATGACGTTGGTGGTAAAGCCCTCCGCCTTTCCGGCCTGTTCCGGCACCCATTCGGGACGATGGTGCGTATCGTGTTCGTGCCTGCCTTCTTCGTTCATCCGCGTTGTCCCCGGTCAGAGGACAGAGGACAGAGGACAGAGGACAGAGGACAGTCAGTTACCGGGCGCGAAGCGCCCGCAAATATTACTGTCTTCTGTCTTCCGTCTTCTGTCCTCTGGAATACTAATCGAGCGCCGCGTTGAGTTTTTCGAGCACCTTCTTCGCCGCCACGGGGATCACCGTGCCCGGTCCGAAGATCAGCGCCGCGCCGTTCCGGTAGAGGAAATCGTAGTCCTGCGCCGGGATGACGCCGCCGATGCAGGCCAGGATGTCGCCGCGCCCGCGTTCGTCCAGCGCCTGCACCAGTTGCGGCAGCAAGGTGTTGTGGCCGGCGGCCAGCGAGCTGAAGCCGACCACGTGCACGTCGTTTTCCACGGCCATGTCGGCGGCCTCTTCCGGGGTCATGAACAGCGGACTGACGTCGACGTCGAAACCGAGATCGGAGAAGGCCGTGGCGATCACCTTCGCGCCGCGGTCGTGCCCGTCCTGGCCGATCTTGGCGACCAGCATGCGCGGCCGCCGGCCATGCCGCCGCTCGAACTCGGCGCACATCTTCTGCACCGCCGCGAGTTCCGTGTTCTCCGCGTACTCGGCGCTGTAGACGCCGGAGATCGAACGGATCACCGCCTTGTGGCGCGGGAAGACCTTCTCGATGGCATCCGAGATTTCCCCCAGGCTGGCCCGCGCCTTGGCCGCTTCCACCGAGAGTTCGAGCAGGTTGCCGTTCTCGCGCGATTCGGCGGCGCGGGTGATCGCCGCCAGCAGTTGTTGCACGCGCGCGTTGTCGCGCTCGCGGCGCAGCTTCTCCAGGCGCTCGATCTGTGAAGCCCGCACGGCGGTGTTGTCGATCGACAGGATGTCGATCGGGTCTTCGTGTTCCAGCCGGTATTTGTTGACGCCGATGATCGGCTCGGCGCGCGAGTCGATACGCGCCTGCTTCCTGGCCGAAGCCTCTTCGATGCGCATCTTGGGCAGGCCGGTCTCGATCGCCTTGGCCATGCCGCCGAGCTTTTCGACCTCGACGATGTGCGCCCAGGCTCTCTTGCGTATCTGGTCGGTCAGCCATTCGACGTAGTACGAGCCGCCCCACGGGTCGATGGCCTTGCAGATCGCCGTCTCGCTTTGCAGATAGATTTGGGTATTGCGGGCGATGCGCGCCGAGAATTCGGTCGGCAGCGCGATCGCTTCGTCGAGGGCGTTGGTGTGCAGCGACTGGGTATGGCCCAGGGTGGCGGCCATCGCTTCGATGCAGGTTCTGGCGACGTTGTTGAACGGATCCTGCTCGGTCAGGCTCCAGCCCGAGGTTTGCGAGTGGGTGCGCAGAGCCAGCGATTTCGGATTCTTCGGGTTGAACTGTTTCAGCAGTTTGGCCCAGAGCAGGCGGCCGGCGCGCAGCTTGGAAACTTCCATGAAATAGTTCATGCCCTCCGCCCAGAAAAAAGACAGGCGCGGCGCGAACTTGTCCACGTCGATGCCGGCGGCGATGCCGGTGCGCACGTATTCGAGGCCGTCGGCGATGGTGTAGGCCAGTTCGATATCGTTGGTCGCGCCGGCCTCCTGCATGTGATAGCCGGAGATGCTGATGCTGTTGAACTTGGGCATGAACTTCGAGGTGTACTCGAAGATGTCGCCGATGATGCGCATCGAACCCTCGGGTCCATAGATATAGGTGTTGCGCACCATGAATTCCTTGAGGATGTCGTTCTGGATGGTGCCGGCCAGTTGATCCAGCCGGGCGCCCTGTTCCAGCCCGGCGACGATGTAGAACGCCAGGATGGGGAGAACGGCGCCGTTCATGGTCATGGAGACCGACATTTCATGCAGCGGTATCCGCGAGAAGAGTATTTCCATGTCCAGGATCGAGTCGATGGCCACCCCGGCCTTGCCGACGTCGCCGACGACGCGCGGGTGGTCGGAATCGTAGCCGCGGTGGGTCGCCAGGTCGAAGGCCACCGACAATCCCTTCTGCCCCATCGCCAGGTTGCGGCGGTAGAAGGCGTTGCTCTCCTCGGCGGTCGAGAAACCGGCGTACTGGCGGATCGTCCACGGCCGCTGCACGTACATCGTCGGGTACGGACCGCGCAGGTTGGGCGCGATGCCGGCGGAAAACCCAAGATGCTCGATGCCGGCGATGTCGTCCTCGGTGTAAAGCGCCTTGACCGGGATCTGCTCGTTGGTCATCCACGCCGGCGACTCGCCGACGCGCGCCGCCAGGGCTTTTTCCCAGGCGTCCTGGTCGACTGCCTGCGTGGCCGGGGCGTAGGCGATTTCGCCGAAATCTGGAAATGTGCTCATCTGTCCTTACTCCATGGTTTTTTCGTACAGTTTCCGGTTGATCTCGTAGCAATTGGCGCGCACGTGGATATAGTCATCGACGCCGGCGGCGTTGAAGGCTTCGGTGACTTCCGGCGGCTGTTTGCCGGCGACGATGACCGTCGTTTCCGGTTTCGCCGCCTTGACGCGCCGGGTGAGATCGGGGACGTAGTCGGGATAGGTCGCGTCGGTCGAGCAAATGACGACCACCGGAGCGCCGGAAGCGAGCGCCGCGCCGGCGGCGGCGTCCACCGTTTCAAAGCCGCTGTTGCCGAGCATCTCGAAACCGGCCACTTCGAAAAATCCGATCGAAAAATCGGCGCGCGGCTTGTGCTGCGGAATCGGCCCCATGTTGGCCAGGAAGACGCGCAGCCGCTTGCCCGTCCGCGCGAACGTCGACTCGACCTGCTGGCGCAGGCGCTCGAACGATTCGGCGCGGCGCATGATCTTGAGCGGCGTCGCCGCTGGCCGCTCCCCATCCCTATCGAGCCCGGCCAGCACCTCGAACAGTTCGCCCAGCGTCGCGCCGCTGTCGACGGCGTCGATCGCCAGTTCAAGCGCGTCGCCGCCGGCGCCGGCAAATCCCCGTTCGATGTCGGTCAGCTTGAAACCCAGGGAATAGAGCAGATGCGCATGCCGGTGATGGGCGACTTCGGCCACGCGCGCCTTCTTCAAGGCCGCGTGATCGACGAGCGGCGCGTCGATTTTCTTCTCGCCCAGGTTGGCGTACATGTTGGTGCCGAGAATCACGTCGCTACGCGTTTCAATGGCTTTGGCGCGCCTGGCGGCCGTCGCCGCGGCCATCGCCTGCGGCGTACCCGCGGCAATCGCCCGCTCCATGCCGCCGTTCTTTTCGATGTCCTGGAAGAGGCTCCACGCCGCCCGTCCGAATTCGTGCGTCAGTTTTTCGATGGTGTAGGAGCCGCCGCCCATGTCGATCGGTATGACGAAGCGCGCCTCCTCCTGCAGCATCACCTGCACGTTGCGCGCGATGCGCCGCGAGAAGCGGTCCGGGGTGCGGATCGGTTCGTCGAACGGCGCCACGTGCATGCTGTCGACGCCGCCCACGGCTCCGGAAAAACCCTCGCTGGTCACGCGCAGCATATTCACGTGCGCGTCGAATACCGTCTTGTTGAACGCCGAAGTGCGTCCATGGATCGTCATCTTCCGCGCTTCGACCCCGCCGCCGAAAGCCGCGACGACCTGCGCCCAGAGGATGCGCGCGGCGCGCAGCTTGGCGATCTCCATGAAGAAGTTGGAGCCGAGCGAGAAGCCGAAGCGGATGCGCGGCGCGGCCTCGTCGACCGTCAGCCCGCGCCCGATCGTCGCGCGCAGGTATTCGGCCGCAGTCGCCAGGGCGAAGGCGACTTCCTCGGTCGAACTCGCGCCGGCGTCGTGGTGCGGATGCCCCTGTGCGAGAATCGTTTGCAACTTTGGCGCTTTCTTCAGCGCCCACGCCGTCGTCTGGTACAGGCTGTCGTAGGCCGTCCCGAGCGACACAGCGAGCCGCCCGTCGGCGGCGAGGACGCCGAGCGGATCGCCGCCGACGCAGCCTTCGAGACCATAAAGGCAATTGACGCCGCGCTCGTTGTCCTGCAGCGCGACGGCGAGCATCGCCAGCAGCGGCAGCGCGGTGACGCCCGCGTGGCAATGCACCGCGACGCGAGCGAGGTCGATGCCGCGAAAGAGCGTGGAAACGTCCGCCAGCGTCGCCAGCGAGACGCCGCGCGCGCCCACCTCGTCCTCGGGCGCGTCCGCCGGGTCCAGGCCCGTGCGCGTCGGACGGTCGAGCACGATGTTCAGCGCCGTCTGGCCGCGGGCGAGGTCGTGACGCGCCTCGTCGTTGAATTCCTGGGGAAAGGCGAGCGTGATTTCCTGGCTGATGCGCCACGGTTCCCCGATGAAGCCGTTGGCCCGCGTGCCGCGCGCGAACGGCGGAAAGCCGGGCTTCGAACCAAGATGCGGCAAGCCCTCGATATCCTCGGCGCAATAGATCGGCTCGATGGTCAGCCCCTCGTAAGTCCGGGTATACAGCACCTTGTCGAAGGGCGCGCCCTTGAGCGCCGCCGTCGCCTCCGCCTTCCAGCGTTCCTTGTCCGGTTTCTCGAACTCGTCGAAAAAGCCGTGTTCGGCGTCGATCTTCGTGATATCGACCGCCGCTGCCTGTTCTCCCATGGGTTTACTCTCCTTGAATGACTCCATCGATTGAATGCCGATCGCATGCCCGTCGGGTCCCGCGGCCCGACGGCCCGGCATGAGGCGTCGCCTCCACCGCCGCCGCCGTCATGTCCAGTGAAGCTTTGGCGGTTTCAGCGACATTGATCCGGGATGCCGCGCCGGCGGGCGCGCGCCGCCCGGCGGATATCCAGACAAGATTTCCGGCGAGCGCGCCAGAGCCAGCCTCGGCCCGCCGCGCGCTCTCTCCGAAAAAGGGTGATTGGGATGATTGAGGTGATTTCATCGACGCCGGAAAAGCGCCGCGGCGCGGCGAAGCAAAGCCGGCGCACGGGTTTCGGGACGAACTGGAATAACGACGCGCATTGCTTTCCCCTCGCGACAAATGGCGAACCAAGCCGATTCTCCGGGGAAGGAATGAAACTGCGTCACGCGGCTCGGAGCAAGGCGAAAAAACACGGGCAACACAGAAAACGAAAAACGACCCAAGCGCCGAGCGGCCGGCTTCACCCCACCCCGGGGAACACCAAACCAAGCTTTCGGGCCGGTCTTCTGACTCGCCGTCATCCTCCCTCGGCGCCTTCCCGTGCGGATTCGTTCGCACAGTGGCGTTCGCCGAAGTCGTCAGGCCTACAGCAGCGGGGGCTGTGCCGGACTGTCCGCGCAAGGAGTAATGCGCAAAACCACCGGCTTCCCGTTTCACCCGCCCCACGGTCGCGGAGCAAGGCACCCGAAAACAGCCGGCATTCTATACCTGTCAGCTTCGGGGTCAAGTGTTCAGAGGACAGAGGACAGAGGACAGTTCAGTTACCGGGCGCGAAGCGCCCGCAAGAATTGCTGAACCCCGCCACGTAGGGTGGATGCCAATCCCTCCGGCGCGAAGCGCCGCGCTTTTCTGCCCTACGAGATTCGTGGATTCCGGGAACCAGCGGGTAGTGCGCGCCTTTCTGGGAGCGCGGGGCACCAGCCCCGCACAGCGGCGGCAGAAGCCCCACCGTTGTTGCGGGACGGAAGCCCCGCGCTCCCAGGGAAACCCGCAAACAGGTTCTCCGATACCACCCCGTCATTCCGGCGAAAGCCACAACCCGTCATTCCGGCGAAAGCCGGAATCCATTCGTCAACTTCCGGCGGCAAAGCCGCCGCAAACATTACTGTCCCCTGTCCCCTGATCCCTGACTTGCCAAACGCCTCAAACCAACGTAGACTAATAACAATTCGTATTTGCATTGACATCCGCATATGACAAACCGGACACGCGGTACGGGAGCCTGATTGTGAACGCGTTCGAGCATGCGTCCT
>JAISQQ010000025.1 GCA_031274075.1 Accumulibacter sp. | reverse complement strand
TACGCCGATACGCTGGAAGACCTGAAGCGCAAAGAAGCCGGCCGGAAGGCCGAGCAGCGGCAGGCGCAGGCGGCCCAGCTGGCGCGCATGGCGGATCTGAAAGCGCGGGCGGAACGCTTGCAGGCGCGCTACCTGCGCCTTTCCGGCTTGACGCGGCGGGACGGCGATTTGCCGCTCGCGCCGCTGGGCGCCGAGGCGGGCGACGCGGCGGCCTGGGGGACGTACGCGCGGCGGCTGGAAGCGGCGCTGGACGAGATGGAGGCGCGCCTGGAAAGCGAAAACCGGGCGGCGCTGGAGGCGGTCGCCGCGGTCGGCGAGACGCCGGATTTGCAGGGCGTGCTGGCGCTCTACCTCGCCCAGCGCCGGGCCGGGCGGAGCGCCGCCGAGCAGGCCGCGTGGCGGGAAATGATCGAACGCACGCTGGCGCGCCTGGAATTGCCGCCCGGCGAGCCGCTGCCGCTGCGCGTCGAGGCGCTGGCGCGGGAAGTCGTCATGGCGGAAACGCCCCAGCGCGCCGAGTTGCTGGGCAACGAACTGCGCCGGGAAGTCCATCTTTACCGCGAGGAAGCCGAACGGGCGAAGCGCGACGCGGCGCAGGCCGCCGACTGGCTGCAAACCTTCGCCGCCGCCAGGGAGTTTGCCGCGGATGGCGCGGATGGCGTGGATGACAGCGCCCTGATCGAAGGCTTGCTGGCGGTCGCCGCCGGCCTGCTGCCCCTGGACGCGGCGACGCGCGAGGCGGCCCGGCGCCGCGCCGAAGACCTCGGCCGCACCCTGCGCGAACGGCAGGAGAAGGCCGCCGCCGTGGTGCTGGAACAGTCCTTGCGGGATTTGGGTTATCAGGTCGAGGAAGTGAGCGAGACCCTGTTCGCCGAGGGCGGGATGATTCATTTCCAGCGTCCCGGATGGGGCGGCCATTACGTCCGCCTGCGCGCCAACGCGAAGGAAAAAACCTTCAATTTCAACGTGGTACGCGCGCCGGTCGACGCGGTGAAACGCGACGCCGAGGCGCAGAAACGCCAGGATTTCATGGCCGAGGAACGCTGGTGCGCCGAATTCCCCAAGCTCCTGGCGACCCTCGCCGCGCGCGGCCTCAAGCTCGACGTGACCCGCCGCCTGCAGGCGGGCGAACTGCCGGTGCAGGAAGTCGCGGCGGAACGCCTGCCCCGATTCGAGCGCGAGACGCCGCAAAGACGCAAGAACACCCCGAAAAGCATGGGCATTCCGGGGAAGGGCCGTTGAACCCGGGACGATCGCATGAATGCCATCGTTCTTGAAACGGGACAGGGTTTCACAAGAGCCTGTTTGCGATCTTTCTCTCTGGGAGCGCGGGGCGCCAGCCTCGCTTTTGACCCGCGCCATGACACCACCGTTGTTGCGGGGCTGGTGCCCCGCGCTCCCAGAGGCGGCCCGGAGAGAGGCTTTCATTGTGTAAGATACCTGTGCTCCCGGAGAGAAGATCGCAAACAGCTTCCAAGGCGGATGCCATCCACCATCCATAAACTCCGGCGCGAAGCGCCCGCTAACTGAACTGTCCCCTGTCCCCTGTCCCCTGTCCCCTGTCCCCTGTCCTCTGTCCTCTGTCCTCTGTCCTCTGTCCTCTGATCCCTGATCCCTGATACCTGATGACTCCCGACCTCTCCCCGCGCTGGCTGCGCGACCTCGAACGCCTGCTGCCGATTCGCGCCCAGTTCGTGGTGGCGGGCAATATCCGCGACCATTTCCTGACGCCGCTGGGAAACGGCGTCTTGACCCCGGCGCCGCTGACGCGCTGCCTGTGGTCGAGCCTGCGGCGGCAGGACTATCGCTTCCTGCTGATTTACGATCCGGTGGAGGGGCTGCGGCCGTATCCCAACGAGCCGGACGCGGTGGCGCTGGCGACCCGGCTCTTCGACTTGAAGCTCCAGGACGGCTACATGCCCATGAGCCTGGAGCGCCTGGCCGGGATCATGAAGCGCCTGACCCGGACGCGCAACGCGCGCTGCGCCCTGCTGATCGATTTCGCCTCGCGCCTGGCGCGCCATCCCGACCAGTTGTGCGCCGAGGAACACGCCTTTTTCCTCGCCGCCGAGCGCCTGGCGGTGCACGCCGTGCCGGTGGTCAGCCGCGAACCCGAGGCGGGGCAGGCCGAACGCAGCCCCGGTTCCAACAAGCCGCGCTTCAATCCCGTGCTCTGGCTCCTGAACCGCCCGCAGGATCTGCCCTCGTGGTTCGCGCTCGACAACGTGCGGGTGGAGAGCCTGAACGTGGCGCTGCCGGATTTCGAGACGCGCGAGGCGGCGGCGAAAAGCTATTTCACCCTGTTCAAGAAAACGGAAACGGCGGGGCCGGAAGAGCGGGAAAAATTCGCCCGCGCCTTCGCGCTCGCCACCGACGGCCTGCCTTTGACCGCCCTGTCCGACGCCGCCCAACTGGCCGACCGGCAGGGCATCGCCTTTGCCGATGTCGACGACGCCGTGCAATGCTACAAGGTCGGCGCGCTGGAAAATCCCTGGAAAAAGCCCTACCTGCGCGAGCGCATCGCCAGCGCGGCGGAATTCATCGAGACGCGGGTCAAGGGACAGGAACAGGCGGTGACCAAGAGCGTGGACATTCTCATGCGCTCGGTGATGGGCCTGACCGGCGCGCAGGCAAAAAGCGGCGGCAACCGTCCGCGCGGCGTCCTCTTTCTCGCCGGGCCGACCGGCGTCGGCAAGACCGAACTGGCGAAGACCCTGACGCAACTGGTGTTCGGCGACGAGCGCGCCTACATCCGTTTCGACATGAGCGAATTCGCCGAGGAACACGCGGGGGCGCGGCTGCTGGGCGCGCCGCCGGGCTACGTGGGCTTCGAGGCTGGCGGGGAACTCACCAACGCGGTGCGGGAAAAACCGTTTTCCGTGGTGCTCTTCGACGAAGTGGAAAAGGCGCATCCGCGCATCCTGGACAAATTCCTGCAAATCCTCGAAGACGGACGCCTGACCGACGGTCGCGGCGACATCGCCTATTTTTCCGAAACCATCCTGGTGTTCACCTCCAACCTGGGTATCTACACGGAAGACGCCAGCGGCGCGCGCGCGCAAAACGTGCAGCCGGGCGACCCCTACGAGCAGGTGGAAGCCCGCGTCAAGGGTGCGATCGCCGATTATTTCAAATACCGCCTGTCGCGGCCGGAGCTTTTGAACCGCATCGGTGACAACATCGTGGTGTTCAATTTCATCACCCCGCCGGTGGCCGAGCGCATCTTCGCCGGCATGCTGGACAACGTGGCGCGCCGGGTGCGCGAGGAACACAAACTGGAACTCGAACTCGCGCCGGAAGCCCGCGCGCGGCTGATGCGCTGGTGCGTCGACGACCTCGCCAACGGCGGCCGCGGCATCGGCAACCAGTTGGAATCGCGCTTCATCAACCCGCTGGCGCGCGCCTTGTTTACGCTGGATTTCCAGGGGCGCGAACGCCTCCGGGTGGCGGAAATCGCGGAGAACGCCGAAAAAATCGTCAGCGTGCGCCTGGAACCGTCATAGACATGAACGCGCCCGTCCGCGGAGCTCGCGCCGTTTCCCTGCGCCTCAACAAAGCCCATTATCCGGTGACGGTGCTGGGCTACGGACGGCGCATCGGCGTCTGGTTCCAGGGCTGCGGGATTCACTGCAAGGCTTGCGTTTCGCAGGACACCTGGGACGCGGACGGCGGCGCGGCGGTGAGCGTCGCGGACTTGCTCGGCTGGTGCCGGCAGAAGGCGTCGGCGGGCGTCGATGGGGTAACGCTTTCCGGCGGCGAGCCGTTCGACCAGCCGCGGGCGCTGGGCGCCTTGCTCGACGGCCTGGCCCGCTGGCGCCAACGCGCGCGGCTCTCGCTCGACCTGCTGTGCTACAGCGGCTATCCGCTGAAGACCTTGCGCGCGCATCATGCGGCGCTGCTGCAAAAACTCGACGCGCTGATTCCCGAACCCTACGTCGACGCCTTGCCGGAGGGCGGATCGTGGCGAGGCTCGGCCAACCAGCCACTCGTCCCCCTGTCGCCCCTGGGCGAGCAACGTTACGGCGGCTACGGCGGCGACGCCGGCAACGCTGGCGAAAAGGGCGCGAAAACCCTGCAAATCGCCGTCGAAGACGGGCGCATCTGGATGATCGGCATCCCCGCGCGGGGCGACATGGCCGCGCTGGAGCGTTTGTGCGCCGAACGGGGTCTGCGTCTCGATCAGGTTTCCTGGCGGCGATGAAGGCCTACGTTCGCGTCTGCCCGGTCTGCGATATGGAAAACCCGCTGGAGCGGGCGCATTGCAGCCATTGCGCCAGCCTGCTGGCCGACGTCGATTTCTCCCTGTCGCGCGTGCCGGAAGGGCAGGCGGGTTTGGCTGCACCCGTGGCCACACCCCTGCCCACGCCCCCGGCCACGCCCGCGCCGGAGGCGGGCCGCGCGGAAGCCCGGCCCGCCTCTCCGCCGCCGGCAAATATTGGCGCGCCGCCCCCGGCGCGCGTCTTGTCCGACAGCTTGCGCTGCCCCGACCCGGACTGCGCCCAGCCCAATCCGCCGGGCAGTTCTCGCTGCCTGTACTGCAACACGCCGCTGCTCGCCGCCGTACCTGATATACCTGATATCCCCGCTACACCCGCTGCGCCTGCCGCCTTCGAGCTGGCGCCGCCCGATCCCGGCCTGGCGGTCGCGCCGCCGCCTCTCTTTTCGTCCGCCACGGAACGCGCCGCGCCGCGCGCCCAGGCGCGCATCGTCTTGCCGCCGGCGCTGGCGGCGCGTTTTCGCGTGCTCGACGAACTGCCCGCCGCCGGCAGTGAGGCCGATCTGCTCATCGTCGAAGCCGTCGACGCGCGCGCCGACGAGCCGCGGGTCGCCAAGATCTACCGCCGCGGCATCGTGCCCGACGAGGCGCTGCTCGACCGGCTGGCGGCGGCGGGGCCGCACGTGGTGCGCATCCTGGAGCACGGCCGCGAGGACGGCGTCGCCTGGGAAGTCATGGAATACTGCCGCGCCGGCAACCTGCGCGCCGTGATGCGCGATCCGCTGAGCCGCGAGCGCCTGGTCGAACTGACGCGGGAACTGGCGGCGGCGCTCTCCGAAGTGCACGCGCTGCGCATCCTGCACCGCGACCTGAAGCCGGAAAACGTGCTCCTGCGGCGGCGCGCGCCGCTGTCGCTGGCGCTCACCGATTTCGGCATCGCCTCGCTCTCCGAAGGCACCCGCCATTTCACCGACAACGCCCGCACGGTGAAATACGCCGCGCCGGAAGCGCTGACCGGCGTGCTCGACGCCAAGGCGGACTGGTGGTCGCTGGGGATGATCCTGCTCGAAGCCGCTTCGGGACGGCACCCGTTCGACTCCCTTTCGGAGCAGGTCGTCAATCATCATCTGGCGACCCGCCCCATCGAAATCACCGGCGTGGCGGACGAGGGCATCGCCCATCTCTGCCGCGGCCTGCTGCTGCGCGACCCCGCGCGGCGCTACGGCGCGGAGGAAGTCGCCCGCTGGCTGGCGGGCGACCCCACCCTGGTCGCGCCGCGGGAATCCGGCGCGGCGATCGTGCGCCCCTACCACCTGGGCAAGCACACGGCTCACAACGGCGAGGAACTGGCGCTCGCGCTGGCGGCGAACTGGGCGCAAGGCGTGCGCGACCTGGAGCGCGGACTGGTGCGGGACTGGCTGGCGACGGACCTGCGCGATTTCGGCCTGATCCGCCGCCTGGACGACATCATGGAGGTCCACAGCGAGGCCATCGAACGCCGCTTCCTGCGCTTCCTGCGCGCCGCCGCGCCGGGTCTGCCGCCGCTCTGGCGCGGCCAGCCCGCCGACCGCAAGGCGCTGGTCGCGCGGGCGCGGCAGGCGCTGGTGGACGAGGCCGCCAACGCCGATCCGCAGGTATGGCGGGATTGGCTGGAAAGCCTGTTCGACGCCAAGGCGCTGACGCTCATGGGCGACGCCGAACTGATGGAACTCGATCGGCTCTGGCGGCAGACTCTTGCCCTCGTCGAGCACACCTGGGAAGCGGCGCGGAAAGAAAGCCGGCGGCTGCGCTCGCGCCTCGCCGCCACGGCGGGAAATCCCACGGGAAACGCGGTGGATTTCGATACCCTCGTCTTCGGCTGGGACGCTGGCTTTCGCTTTCCCCCGCGCCGCCAATGGCACGCGCCCATCCTGCTGGCCCTGCCCCAGTCCGCGCCGGAATTTCTCGCCCTGGCGCGCAAGGAAGTCATGCACGCCGTCGAGCGCTTCGCCGACGCCGCGCCCTGGTTTTCCGCGCTGGTGCGGCAAGAACGGCCCGCGCAGGCCGGGCGGACGACGATAGAACAAGCCGCGCGCCTGCTGGTGGCCTGGCGCCTGCGCGAGGTCGCGCGCCAGGAAGCGGAAGCGGAACGCGCCAGCCGCCAGGCCGCCGAAGCCCAGCGAATGAACGCCATCGAGGCGTGGCGGCAAGCCTTGCTGCGCCTGCTGGCGCACTTCCAGGCCGCCAGCGCCGCCGCCGACGAAGATACGCGGATGGAATGGCAGTTGCTGCTCGACGAACTGCGAACGCTGTCCCGGCAACTGACCGATGCCGGCTACCCCGACGCCGCTTTCGAGCGCCTGCAACAACGGGTTTCCACCCTGCGCCGCCGCTCCTCCAAGCTGGAAGCGGCGCTCGACCTGGCGGAAGCGCG
Organism: Accumulibacter sp.; assembly: GCA_031274075.1. Taxonomy (GTDB): domain Bacteria; phylum Pseudomonadota; class Gammaproteobacteria; order Burkholderiales; family Rhodocyclaceae; genus Propionivibrio. The sequence goes on along the minus strand of JAISQQ010000025.1, from coordinate 542 downwards.
CACCGGGCAGATCGCCATCGTCATGCAGCCGCGACGCCTGGGCCTGATCTTCGGCAGCCTGATGTTCACCGGCTTGCTGCTCGGCGCGCAATGGGCGGTGCTGCTCACGCTCGGCGGAGCCGGATTCGTCGGCCTGTTCTATTGGCGTCGGCGCCAGGCGGACCAGGAACTGGCCGCGCAAATGCGAGCCCTGCAAGTCCAGAGCCGCGCGCTGAACACGCAAATGAAGAACGAGGCGGCCATTTCGTGACGCCGCGGGCGGCAGGCAGGCCATACCGCAGGCGACGGAACGGATCAACGCCCAACCCGAAAACGCCCCGGATTCCCGCCTTCCGCTCAACCGCCGTTCCTGGTGTCAAAGACGACGCCGGCATTGCCGGACGAAGCGGCGCGACGGCAATATTTGCCGACTTGCCGGTATCGGATGTCAGGAATCAGGAATCAGGGATCAGTTCAGTTACCGGGCGCGAAGCGCCCGCAAATATTACTGATACCTGACATCTGATACCTGATCCCTGAACATGGCACGCAACTTGCTTATC
>JAISQQ010000002.1 GCA_031274075.1 Accumulibacter sp. | reverse complement strand
TGCACGTCGAGTATGAGGATGGCACGGTCTGGCATCCCTGGCATGGGCCGTTGCAGCGTCCGTACCGCTTCCGTTATCGCCCGGAGCGCGAGTACCGGCTGCACGGCGCCGCCGCCGGGCTGCTCTACACCCGCATAATCGATCGCGGTATCCTGGACTGGCTTTGCGATTATCCCGACCTCTGGGCGGCCTTGCTCTATGTCCTGGCCGGGCAGTACGAGCACGCCGGCGCCCTGGGCGAACTGGTCCTCCAGGCCGACCAGGCTTCGGTGGCGCAGGAACTCGGTGGCGATTCGGGCAGGGTGCTGGCGGCGCCGAAAGGCGATCTGGAAAGCGACCGTTACCAGCGATACGGGCTGGAGCAATACTTTTACTTTTTTGAAGCTGTCGCCCGGCGTGACGCCTTCGGGGGAACACTTCATCGCCTGGCTGCGCCAGGGTATCCAGTCGCGCCGGTTGATCATCAACGACGCCAGGGCCTTGGTGCATACCGTCGCCGATACCGCTTATCTCATCAGCCCGGGCGTCTTCCAGCGCTACGCCCGGGAGTATCCGCAGACCGCGGTTCTGGCCAAGCAGGATCAGGTGGCGGACTGGCAGTGGGTGCAGAAGCGCTTCGAGAAGCTGCATTTACATCGCAAACAGGACAATGGTTTGAATATCTGGACCTGCGAAGTGACCGGGTCCCGAAAGACGCGGTGCGTTCATGGGTATCTGCTGGACAATCCCAAATGCCTGTTCGACGATCTTCCGGCGAACAATCCATATCTATCCTCTATCCATTCTGGATCGATGAATGGAATGGCGGGGAGAGTACACCAGCGAGCGAGTGACATCGTTGACTTCGCTTTGCCGCGTCAAGCGCCAAGAGCTTGGCTTCGCGGTCGGCGACATACACCAGCCGGATGACGGGCAGTGTTGCAATCGGCTGCCTGGCGGCGCGCTCATAGCCCTTGGTCCAGCGCACGTTCTCACTGGCCCGTTGCGCCTACGGGATGACGATCATGTTGTGTGTAATGAGATGCTTTAAACCCTTGCGTTTTCCACTTCATAGACGCCTCCTATGACCAGAAACTCATCTTCGCCCTGAAGAATGCCGGGCAGGAGTTGGTTGTGGAAGAGAATCTTGGCAACGGGAACTTGCAGGGTGAGGATGTAGTCGCCGAATTCTCCGGCTCGGTCGGGGTTGCCCGTAAAGGAGTTCAGATTGTTGAAAAGCAAAATGTTTCGCGCGTCGACGCTGTCGGAAAAACGCGGAATCCTGTGCAGGCGTTCGTATTCCTCCAGACGGTTGACGCCGCGATAAAGGGTGAGATGGGTTTGTTGCGGAGTTTGGCGGGCGAATTCGTATTGGCAGTAGGCATAGACGAGGTCAAGCTGGGCTTCCAGGGCATTGGCGCCGTAGAGTCCACGGACGCGCATTTCCTGATAACGGCGGTAGGCCGTGTCGCTGGCTAGGTCGTCGCTGTCCGCCAGGTTCCGGATGGGACCGCCGTGATAGCGCGGCAGGAGGCCGAAGCGGGATTCCACCCAGGCTTTCATCACCGCGCCTTCGCGGCTGTCGGAATCAAAGTTCCAGCCGCGGATCATGCGCATGTAGTTGGCTTTGGCGCGGCTTTTGGAACGCCCGGTCAGACCCGCTTCGTCCAGATGTTCCAGGCGAAAGTGCACAGTGACGTAATCCTGAAAAATTTCTGCCCGGCGGCGGATTTCCAGCGTCTTGTCCAGACGGTGGAAAAGGTCCCGGTGCAGGTCTTCCACGCCATCGAGTTTCAGCGGCGTTGGATGACGTTGAAAGCTGAGGCCGCCGAGGATGACAGTGGGCAAATTGCAACGGTTGATGGGCAGACAGGCCTCCCGTGGCAAGGTGGGCGCATTGTCGGATGTTTTGTCGGTAGCCCTACAAAGCCCCGGGGGATTGTCGTATTCCTGCATCTCGCAAAAACCTTGTCTCTGTTGTTTTTCGTTTATGAATCATGTAGTTGCATGAAGTTTCCGATACTGGCACGGTTCATGCGGTAGCTGTCGGGCAAAGTCTGGATTTTTCGCAACCCCTGTCTGACAAAATGACCGAAAAGGAGATTACACCATGGCAAAACTTCGTCAATGCGCCATTTATGGCAAGGGCGGCATCGGCAAATCCACAACCACCCAGAACCTGGTGGCAGCTTTGGCGGAAGCCGGAAAAAAAGTGATGATCGTGGGCTGCGACCCCAAGGCCGATTCTACTCGCCTGATTTTGCACTCCAAGGCGCAAACCACGGTGATGCATCTGGCGGCTGAGGCCGGGTCCGTGGAAGACCTGGAATTGGAAGACGTGATGGCGGTCGGCTACAGCGGCATCAAGTGCGTGGAATCCGGCGGCCCGGAACCCGGCGTGGGCTGCGCCGGGCGCGGCGTGATTACCGCCATCAACTTTCTGGAAGAAGAAGGAGCCTACGATGAAGGGCTGGATTTCGTCTTCTACGACGTGCTGGGCGATGTGGTCTGCGGCGGATTCGCCATGCCGATCCGCGAGAACAAGGCGCAGGAAATCTACATCGTCTGTTCGGGCGAAATGATGGCGATGTACGCCGCCAACAATATTGCCAAGGGCATTTTGAAATACGCCAATTCCGGCAGCGTGCGGCTGGCGGGGCTGATCTGCAACAGCCGCAAGACCGACCGCGAGGACGAGCTGATCGAGGCGCTGGCGGCCAAGCTGGGCACGCAGATGATTCACTTCGTGCCGCGCGACAACACCGTGCAGCACGCCGAAATCCGTCGCATGACGGTGATCGAATTCGACCCGAAGGCGAAGCAGGCCGACGAATACCGGGCGCTGGCCAGGAAGATTGTCGAGAACCAGAAATTCGTCATTCCCACCCCGCTCGAAATGGAAGAGCTGGAGGAAATACTGATGGAATTCGGCATCATGGATGCGGAAAATGAAGCCATCGTTGGCAAAACAGCGGCGGAACTGGCTGCCGAGGCTGCCGCCGCCTGATTTTCGCCATAAACGGAAGTCTGCGAAAACCCTGATCCCATTGAGCGTCTGGCACGGCGAAGCGTCGGCGCGACGAAAGGAAAAAACATGTCCGCACTCACCCGCGAAGAGACCGAGGCCCTGATTGCCGAGGTGCTTGAGGTATACCCGGAAAAGGCGAAGAAAGACCGCAAAAAGCACTTGATGGTCAACGACAAGACGCTGGAATCATCGAAGAAGTGCATTACCTCCAACCGTAAATCGCTCCCCGGCGTGATGACCATGCGCGGCTGCGCCTATGCCGGTTCCAAGGGCGTCGTCTGGGGGCCGATCAAGGACATGATTTCCATCTCCCACGGTCCTGTCGGTTGCGGCCAGTACGCCCGCGCCGGCCGCCGCAACTACTATACTGGCACCACGGGCGTCGATGCCTTCTGCGAAATCAACTTCACCTCCAATTTTCAAGAAAAAGATATTGTGTTTGGCGGCGACAAGAAGCTCACCAAACTGATTGCCGAAATCGAACAGCTTTTTCCGCTCAACAAGGGCATTTCGGTGCAGTCCGAATGCCCGATCGGCCTGATTGGCGACGACATCGAGGCCGTCTCCAAAAAAGCCGCCGCCGAAATCGGCAAGCCCGTGGTGCCGGTGCGCTGCGAGGGCTTCCGGGGCGTATCGCAATCTCTGGGGCACCACATCGCCAATGACTCGGTGCGCGACTG
>JAISQQ010000465.1 GCA_031274075.1 Accumulibacter sp. | reverse complement strand
CGTGGTATTCGCCCTGCTGGCCGTCTGGCGCTCTGTTCGCAACGCCGCGCCGCCCGCGCGCGCCAAGGCTCCCGTGGACGTGGCGGCCATGCTTGCCCAAAGCCGCGATGTCGCCGATGAATTACGCGCGATCGGCAGTTTGCGCGCGGCGCGGGAAGTGTTGCTGGCGCCCGATGTCGCCGGGCGCGTGACCGCCATCCATTTCGAGGCGGGCCAGTTCGTGAAAGAGGGCGCGTTGCTGGTTCAACTCTTTGACGCCCCCGAACGGGCGGATCGCGCCGCCGCCATCGCCCAGGCCGAATTCGCGCAAACGCGCTTTCTCCGCGCCCAGGAGTTGCTGCCCCTTGGCGCGGTGTCGCGCGAGCTGTTTGAAGAGTATCAGGCGGAGGCGGCCCGGACTGCCGCCGCCGTCCGCCAACTGGACGCGCGTATCCGGCAGAAAAATATCCACGCGCCGTTCTCCGGCCTGCTGGGCATTCGCCGTGTCAACCCCGGCCAATACCTGAACGCGGGCGAAGCCATCGCCACGCTGACCCGGCTCGACGAACTCTATGTCGACTTCACCGTGCCGCAGCAGGAATTATCCCGGCTGGCGCTGGGCGGCGAAGTCGCGGTGAGGACGGACGCGCTGCCCGGCCGGACGTTTGCCGCCCGCATCAACGCCATCGAGCCGAGAATCCACGAAGAGACGCGCAACGTTATCGCGCAGGCGCGGCTGCCCAACGCCGAAGGATGGTTGAAGCCCGGCATGTACGTCACGGCGCATCTGGCGCTGCCCGCGACGCGCGACGCGATCGTCCTGCCGCTCACGGCCATCCTGACCTCGGCCTCCGGCGACAATGCGGTGCTGGTGCGGGATGCCGATGCAAAAGGCGTCGGAAAGGCAGCGTTCACGCCGATCAAAACGGGGCGTCGCCTGGGCGATGAAGTGATCGTGGAAGAAGGCCTCACCCCCGGCGACATCGTGATTACGAGCGGGCAGAACCGCCTCTCGCCCGGCGTCAGCGTCAGAATCCACGCGCCCCTGCCCGAAGCCGCCCCCGCTGCCGCCGCCCCGGATACGGCAACGGCGCTGCCCGCGCCCGGTCGCGGTTGAAGAGGACGCGCCATGCCATTGACCGACCTCTTCATCCGCCGGCCCATTCTGGCGCTGGTGGTCAGCCTCCTGATTCTGCTGACGGGCGTCACGGCCTTTTTCATGTTGCCCATGCGCCAATACCCCTACCTCGAAAACGTCTCCATCTCCATCAACACGAGCTTTCCCGGCGCGACCCAGGACGTCATGCAGGGCTTTGTCACCACGCCGATTGCGCAAGCCATCGCCACCGCCAGCGGCATTGAGTACCTGGCCTCGACCAGCACGCCGGGCAAGAGCGAAATCAAGGCCCGGCTGGTGTTGAACGCCGACGCCGACCGCGCCATGACCGAAATTCTCGCCAAAGTGCAGCAGGTCAAATACCGCCTGCCGGAAGGCGCGACCGACCCGGTGATTACCAAGGCGTCCGAGGGCGCGACCGGCGTGCAGTACATCGCCTTCTACAGCGACACCCTGACGATTCCGCAAGTCACCGACTTCGCCAGCCGGGTGGCGCAGCCGATGCTGACGGGCATTCCCGGCGTCTCGTCGGTCGACGTCACCGATGGCCAGACGCTGGCCATGCGCGTGTGGATCGACCCGGCGCGGCTGGCCGCGCGCGGGCTTGAAGCGGGCGACATTGCCGCCGCGCTGCGCGCCAATAACGTGCAGGCCGCGCCGGGACAACTCAAAAGCGCGCTGACCGTCACCCACATCAGCGCCGAAACCGATTTACGCGCCATCGAGGACTTTCGCCGGATGGTCATCCAATCCGCGCCCGGCGGCGGCATCGTGCGTCTGGCCGACGTGGCGACAATAGAGATCGGCGGGCAGAACACCGACGTTGCCGGATTCGCCACCGGCACGCCCGCCCTCTTTCTCGCCATCATGGCCGCGCCCGAGGGCAACCCGATTGAGATCGTGCGCCGGGTGAACGAGCTTTTACCTGGCATCCGCGCCATGGCCCCGCCCGGCCTGACCATCAGCCCCAATTACGATGTCGCGCGTTTCATCAACGCCTCCATCGCGGAAGTCAGGCACACCCTGGGGGAAGCCATCGTGATCGTCATTGTGGTGATCTTCCTCTTCCTCGGCACCCTGCGCGCGGTGCTGATTCCGGTCGTCACCATTCCGCTGTCGCTCGTCGGCGTCGCCGCGCTGATGCTCGCCTGCGGCTTTTCCATCAACCTCCTGACCCTGCTGGCGATGGTGCTCGCCATCGGGCTGGTGGTCGATGACGCCATCGTGGTGGTGGAAAACATCCACCGGCATATCGAGGAAGGCTACAGCCCGGTGAGCGCGGCGCTTTTGGGCGCGCGCGAGATTGTCGGGCCGGTCATCGCCATGACCCTCACGCTGGCGGCGGTCTATACGCCCATCGGCCTGATGGGCGGGCTGACCGGCGCGCTGTTCAAGGAATTCGCCTTCACCCTGGCCGGTTCGGTGCTCGTCTCCGGCGTCGTCGCGCTGACGCTCTCGCCGATGATGAGTTCCCTGCTTTTGCATTCCCGGCAAAGCGAGGGACGGCTGGAAAAAATCGTCGAAGCCTATATGGGGCGACTGAACGCGCTCTACAGCCGCGCGCTCGCCGCGACCCTGAACGCGCGCGGCGCGATGCTGCTGGTCGGCGTGGCGGTGTTCGCCGCCATTGTCGCGCAGTTTTTCGGCATCCGCCGCGAGCTTGCGCCGATGGAAGACCAGGGCGTCGTCGTTGTCATCACCAAAGCGCCGCAATACGCGGGCGTGGGCTACACCGCCCGCTACGCCCGGCAAATCGAGCAAATCTTCGCCACCATTTCCGAATACGAGAGCAGCTTCATGCACATCGGCGGCGCGGGGCGCGGCCAGAACAACATGTTGAGCGGCGCGATCCTCAAACCCTGGTCGGAACGCGCCCGCTCAGCGACCGACATCCAGGCCGAAATACAAAAGAAAGGCAGCGCCATCGACGGCGAGAGCGTCACCGCCGTGCAGATGCCGCCCTTGCCCGGCGCGGGCGGCGGCCTGCCCGTGCAGATGGTGCTGCGTTCAACGGGCGACTTCAAAACGCTCCATGAGGCTGCCGAAACCCTTAAAGCGTCCGCCTACGCCAGCGGCCTGTTCCTCTTCATCCAGAACGATCTCGCCTACGACAGCCCGGAAGCGCGCATCACCATCGACAGCGCCAGGGCGGGCGAAATGGGCGTCACCATGCAGTCCATCGCCGACACGCTGGCGCTCCTGGTCGGCGAAAACTTCGTCAACCGCTTCAACTATCACGACCGTTCCTACGACGTCATCACCCAGGTACGGCGTGACGAGCGCATGACGCCGGAAGACATCGGGCGCTTCTACATCAAGACCCAATCCGGCGCGATGACGCCGCTCTCCAGCGTCACCCGCATTGAAATGCGTCCGCAGGCCAACCAGCTTGCCCAGTTCGACCAGATGAATTCCGCCACGCTCGCCCTGCTGCCGCGCCCCGGCGTCAGCATGGGCGAAGCCGTCGGTTTTCTCGAAGCGCAACCCTTGCCCGTCGGCATGACCGTCGACTGGCTGGGCGAGAGCCGCCAGTTCGTGCAGGAAGGCAACCGCCTCCTCATCTCCTTCGCCCTTGCGCTGGTGGTCATCTTCCTCGTGCTGGCCGCGCAGTTCGAGAGCCTCTCCGACCCGCTGGTCATTCTGGTGACGGTGCCGCTGGCGGTTTGCGGCGCGCTCGTCCCATTGTGGCTGGGCTATGCCACGCTCAACATCTACACCCAGATCGGCCTGGTGACGCTGATCGGCCTGATCTCCAAGCACGGCATCCTGATGGTCGCCTTCGCCAACCATATCCAGCACCACGACAATCTCTCCCGCATCGAAGCCATCGAACGCGCCGCCGCCGTGCGGATGCGCCCCATCCTGATGACCACCGCAGCGATGGTCGCGGGCCTGGCCCCGCTGCTCTTTGCCAACGGCGCGGGCGCGGCCAGCCGCTTTTCCATCGGCATCGTCGTGGTCATGGGCATGCTGGTCGGCAC
>JAISQQ010000303.1 GCA_031274075.1 Accumulibacter sp. | reverse complement strand
TGGACATAAGGGTAGAATGAAGCCGCAATCTTGGATTTTGCGTAATCGGTGGCTCGACGCGGGGTGTTGCCGGATTTTCGCCCCGAACGAGCGTTTCGTGATATTTGGGAGACAACATGGGTCAGAACAACACGGTCAACCTTCGTACTGTAGCGCTCGTCGGCCACGGCGCCGCCGGCAAGACGACTCTTGCCGAAACGCTGCTCGCTTCGGCCGGCGCTATCACCAGCAAAGGGTCGGTCGAAAAAGGCAACACGGTCTGCGATTTCGATCCGCAGGAAAAGGAATTGGGGCATTCCATCAACTCCGCCGTCGCCAGCTTCAACTGGCTCGACACGCGGATTCACCTCATCGACACGCCGGGATATCCCGACTTCGCGGGGCAGGCCATCGGAGCGCTTGCCGCCGTCGATACGGCCTTGGTGGTGATCAACGCGCAAACCGGAATCGAACTGTCTACGGAACGCATGATGCGTTTCGCCGCCGCGCGCAAGCTTTGCCGGATGATCGTCATCAACAAGATCGACGCGGAAAACATCGACTTCCCCAAGCTGGTCGGCGAAATACGCGAGCGTTTCGGCAACGAATGCATGCTGCTGAACTTGCCCGCGCGCCAAGGCCAGGAAGTCGTGGATGTGCTCGGCCACGAGGACGGCGAAAGCGATTTCGAGTCGGTTGCGGCCGCGCATCGCGCGCTCATCGACCAGATCGTCGAAGAAGACGAAGATCTCCTGGCCAAATATCTCGACGACGGGGCCGACCCGAACAGCGAAGATTTGCACGCGCCTTTCGAAAAGGCATTGCGCGCCGGACGCCTGATTCCCATCTTGTTCGTTTCGGCGAGGTCCGGCGCGGGTATTCCCCAGTTGCTCGACACTTTGGTCAAATTCGCCCCGAATCCGACAGAAGCCAACCCGCCGCTTTTCTTCAGGGGACCGGCCGGAGACCCGGAAAGTACGCCTGTCGAGGTGCTTCCCGATGCCGAAAAACACGTCGTGGCTCACGTATTCAAGATCGTAAGCGACCCGTTCGTCGGCAAACTCGGCATCTTCCGCGTTCATCAGGGGACGATCCGCAAGGAAAGCCAATTGTTCGTCGGAGAGGCCAAGCGCGCGTTCAAGGTCGGGCACCCCTATCGTTTGCAGGGCAAGGAATACGTCGAGGTCGACGCGCTGCTCCCGGGGGAGATCGGCGCCATCGCCAAGGTCGACGAAATCGAATTCGACTGCGTGCTGCACGACTCGCACGACGAGGACGCGATTCATCCGCAGCCGCTCGAATTTCCCGAGCCGATGCAGGGACTCGCCGTCGAGACGCAACGCAAGGCGGACGAGCAGCGGCTGTTCGACGTGCTGCACAAGCTGGAAATCGAAGATCCGTGTTTCAAGATCGAGCGCCATCCGACGACCAATGAAACGGTCATCCGCGGGCTTGGCGAAATGCACCTGCGCGCCAAGCTGGCGCGCATGTCCCAGCAGTACAAAATCGATCTCAACACCCGGCCGCCGCAAATCGCCTATCGTGAAACGATCACCAAGAAGGCCGAGGGCCATTGCCGGCACAAGAAACAGAGCGGCGGCGCCGGGCAATTCGGCGAAGTCATGCTGCGCGTCGAGCCATTGGAGCGGGGCGCGGGTTTCGAGTTCGTCGACATCGTCAAGGGAGGCGTCATCCCAGGCGTGTTCATGGCGTCGGTCGAAAAGGGCGTCCGCCAGGCGCTGGAAGACGGCGTCGTCGGCGGTTTCCCGGTACACGACATCCGGGTCACCGTGCATGATGGAAAATCGCACCCGGTGGATAGCAAGGACATCGCCTTTTTCATGGCCGGACGGAAAGCCACCATCCAAGCCATTCAAGCCGCCTCGCCGATCATCCTGGAACCTGTGGTGGACATTGAAATACTGACTCCGGAAACCGCGGTCGGCGATCTTTCCGGCGACCTGTCGAGCAAGCGCGGCCAGCTCACCGGCACGCAGGCCCGCGGCACCGGCGTCATGGCCATCAACGGCAAGGTGCCGCTGGCCGAACTCGACGACTATCAAGGCAGGCTGAAATCGCTGACCGGCGGGCAAGGTTCCTACAGCATCGCTTTCTCGCACTACGCCCCGGTCCCGGCGGCCACGCAGCAACAACTCGCCGCCCAGAAGAAGGAGGTCGGACTGGACGACGAATGACGCTGGCGGACGATACGACATCACCCCCGATCACGGAGCATTCTTCGTGATCGGGGGTGATGATTTTCTGGGGTCCGTTCGGCGTGATTTCCGCCTGAAAGCCGTCCCGAATCCGGAGCGCGACGAAACCGCTTTCTAGCGGCTTGCGGCCTTTTCAAGGCGCGCCTTTTCAGCCAGCACCTTGTTCGCGTAACTCCCCGCGGAGCTGGACGATCCCGCGTAATACTGCAAGCCGGCAATGAGTCCGCCGCGCCGGCGAATCGCTTCTTCGAGCACACGGACGCCCACCTGTATATTGACGGCCGGGTCGAACAAATGATGGACGCCCATGCCTTCGGGAACCTTGTCCATATGAAAACGAGGTATGACCTGCATCAAGCCGCGCGCGCCCATCGAGCTTTCGGCAAACGGATTGAACCCGGACTCGACCCCGATGATCGCCAGGATGAGCAATGGATCGATGCGCCGTTCCCGGCCGATCAATTCGGCCACCTCGAACACCGGCTGCACCGCTTCCGGCGATACGCGGTAACGGCGTTTCACATAATCGAGCACGCCAACGAAATGAGGCTTCGGCGATACCGCCGCATTGTCCCCCGCGGGCGTCATGAAACTCACATCGAGAACATTTCCCGCCGGAACGGACTCGGCGGCCACGGCATTGGACGCCGACGAAGCGGCCTTCAAGGACGAATTTTCTTCCGGCCCCTTGAAAACGAAACCGACGACGCCGAGCAGGAAAAACAAGCCGGCAATCATCACGATATGCTGCATGACACTGGAGACGGCATCCAGACTGCGAGCCATCGATTTCTGGAGCGTGACAGAGACAGACATGCTCTCTCCTTTTACTGTTGTCGTCGCGCAAAAACAGAGAAACAAGACTTGCCGTGCGACAAACGGTCATAGGCGGGTGCAATGCCCTTCTGAACGGCAGAAAAGTGAAACGCCGCAGGGTGCAGGGCAAAACAACTACAGGGACTCAATGAATATGGCTCTCCACGTTCTGAGGCATGGAGGAATTCCAAAACTATAGTCGCCGATCCACTTTTTTGTCAACTGAGCGGCGGGAGGTAAGGCACTTGATCCAGAGCGTGAAGGCACGGCGCATTGGGTCTTGTTCCGGATCGTGCAACAGGACATCCAGAGCGCGGATGATCCGGCGAAGCCCAACGAGGGTGAGCAACGGGGAATCCTTGGGCTTCATTCGGCCCAGGCCATCGCCTAACATCCTCCATAACGGATGAAAATCATCCGCGACGTGGATGATTTTCATCCGTTTATCAGTTGATTTTCACCCAATGACTGCGATAAACTGGCGCTCATGCACCGCCGACACATTACCGCGCTGCTGCTTGAGGCGCTTTCCGATACGCCGGTCGTCGTCATCAATGGCGCGCGCCAGACCGGCAAGAGCACGCTGGCCCGGATGCTGCCGGAGGCGAGGGCGCGGCGCTACCTGACGCTCGATGACAATACCGTTCTCTCCGCGGCGCGTTCCGATCCCGCCGGTTTTATCGCCGGGCTGGACGGTCCCGTCGCGCTGGACGAAATCCAGCGCGCGCCGGAAATGTTCCTCGCCATCAAGGCGGCGGTCGACCGGGAGCGCACGGCGGGGCGCTTCCTGCTCACCGGTTCCGCCAACGTCATGCTGATGCCCGCGCTCGCGGATTCGCTGGCCGGGCGCATGGAAATCGTCCGGCTGGCGCCGCTTTCCTGCGCCGAGCGCGCGGACGGCCCCGATTTCAACCGCGTCGACTGGCTTTTCGACGGCGCGCTGGATCGGGCTTTGCCTCCCTGCGACCGGGCGTCGTTCATCGAACGACTGCTGGCGGGCGGTTTTCCGGAAGCGGCGGCGCGAACTTCGGCCCGTCGCCGCGCGGCCTGGTTCGAGAGTTTTCTCGACGCGGTGCTGCAGCGCGACATGCGCGAACTCGTCAATCTCGAACAATTGACCGAAATGCCGCGCCTCGTCCAGCTTCTGGCGCATCGCAGCGCGAGCTTGCTCAATTTCGCGGAACTCTCGCGCGGCAGCGGCATCGCGCAAACGACGCTCAAACGCTATTTCGCGTTGCTGGAGACCTTGTTTCTGCTTTACCGCCTGCCGGCCTGGGAACGCAATCGCGGCAAACGCCTGGTCAAGGCGCCCAAGGTTTTTTTGCCGGACTCCGGCCTGCTCGCGCACCTCGCCGGCCATACGGCCGACCCACTCGCCGCCGCGCCCGGCTTGCCCGGCGCCCTGGTCGAGACTTTCGTCGCCGGCGAACTCGTCAAGCATCTCGCTTTTTCCGCGCGTGGCCTGAGCCTTTGGCACTACCGGACACAAAGCGGCATGGAGGTGGATTTCCTGCTCGAAGACCGCCAGGGCGGCGTCACCGGCATCGAGGTCAAGGCTGCCGCGACGGTGGCCAGCGGAGATTTCAAGGGGCTGCGCCATTTGCAGGAAACCGAAGCGGAACGCTTTCGGCGCGGCATCGTGCTCTACACCGGAAACGAAGTCGTACCGTTTGGGCAGAAGCTGTTCGCCGTGCCGATGTCGGCGTGGTGGGCGGATTTTTCTTCCCTTGCCTCTTGATTGGCTCCAGCGCATGAGGCATTACGGCGGTTCTTTGTCATGCCATGCCTTTACCACGGAGGGTGTGCCTGGGTAACACCCTTCGGGTGGTGCTTTTCGGCGTCGGCCACCACCAGATCAAAAGCCACGGCGTACATCAGCGGGCCTCCGGGTCATCGCTCAGACGGGTCAGGCGGTATTCGGTTTTTTCGCCCGTCTCCACCATCATCACTTCCACCATCTAGTCACCGTCGTCCAACCGGCGAAGCGGCGGGCCGACTTCGTATTTAGGTCCGAAGGGGCCGAAGCTCTTGATCTTGCCCACTGGAACAGCGGGTGGCGCGGCGGCTTGCATGAGGAATCTCCTTGGAGATATACCCGGCAATGCGCCGGGCGGCCTGGTTACGAATTGGATTTCCCGAATGTTTCCGACCCATTTGGAGCTTGACAACCGCTCCCATCAACCCCCTTTCGCCGCCCCCTCGCGCTCCCCGCTCCGCTCCAGCAGCGGCCGCGCCGCGCTGGCGGCGATGCCGACGGTCGACAGGTTGTGCAGCAGCGCCGACGCTCCCGGC
>JAISQQ010000292.1 GCA_031274075.1 Accumulibacter sp. | reverse complement strand
ACCGCGCAGGCGAAGGAACTCAATCGCCTGAACGGGCAGTTGATCCAGTTGCACATGCAATATACCGGCCAGGCGCTCGAAATCCTGCTGCGCAAGGAAAGCCGCCTGGATCTCTACGGCCCCGACGGACGCTCGACGACTTCGGGAGACCGGCGGATCGACGACAGCGTTTGAGCGTGGTTCAGAAGACAGAGGACAGAGGACAGTCCAGTTACCGGGCGCTTCGCGCCCGCAAATATTACTGTCTTCTGTCTTCTGTCCTCTGTCTTCCGGATCATGGCGCGGGCGGGTTTTCCACGTCGATCTCGCGGCCTTGCTCCGCCTCGCGCGAATCGATCAGGATCGTTACCCGCCGGTTGCGCGCGCGTCCCTCGGCCAGGAGGTTGGGCTCGACGGGGCGGGTGTCGGCGTAGCCGATCGCGGTGAGCCGGTCGGGGGGAACGCCCGACTCGATGAACAGGCGCAGCACGGTCGTCGCGCGCACCGCCGAGAGTTCCCAGTTGGACGGAAACTGCGGGGTGTGGATCGGCGTGTTGTCGGTATGTCCTTCGATGGTGATCGGGAAATCCGTCGGGGCCAGCACCTGGGCGACGGCGCGCATCGCCCGGGACGACAGCGGATTGAGGATGGCCTGCCCGGCGGCGAACAGGATGCTGTCGTTGATTTCGATGGTGACGCCGCGCTCGGTCTCGATGACCCGCACCTTGCCTTCTTCGATCAGGGGCGCCATGGCTTCGAGCAGTTCCCGGGCCACGCTGCGCATCTTCTCGCGGCGCTTCTGCCTTTCGGCCTCCGCCTGCCTTGCCGCCAGGCTCGGTCTCTGCGCCCTGGGGATGGGGATCGGCGGCGTCACCACGACCGGCAGGGGCGTCGAGCTGTTGACCTGGACGTTGCGGAACGCCGCGGTCATCGAATCGCTGAGGATGCGGTACTTTCCTTCGTTGACCGTGGACAGGGCGTACATGACCACGAAGAAGGCGAACAGCAAGGTGATGAAATCCGCGTACGACACCAGCCAGCGCTCGTGGTTGTCGTGCGAGTCCTCGCGTTTTTGTCGGCGCGCCATGCTAGAAGATGTATCCCTGCAGACGGCCTTCGATGATGCGCGGATTGTCGCCGTTGGCGATGCCGACCAGCCCGTCGACGATCATCTCGCGCTGGACGACGAGGCGGTCGATGTGCGCCTTGAGCTTGTTCGCTATCGGCAGGAAGACCAGGTTGGCCAGGCCGACGCCGTAGATCGTCGCGACGAAGGCCACGGCGATGCCCGCCCCGAGTTTCGACGGATCGGAAAGGTTTTCCATGACGTGGATCAGCCCGAGCACCGCGCCGAGGATGCCGATGGTCGGCGAATAGCCGCCGGCGGCTTCCCAGACGCGCGCGGACAGCTTCAGTTCCTGCTCGTAGGTGCCGATGTCGACTTCGAGCACCTCGCGCAGGCGTTCCGGCTCGGCGCCGTCGACCAGCAGTTGCAGGCCCTTGCGCGCGAAAACGTCCTTGATCTGCCCGATGCTGTTTTCCAGCGCCAGCAGGCCCTCGCGCCGGGAAAGCTGGCTCCAGCCGGCAATTTGCCGGATCGATTGCCGGTAGTCGGCCAGCGGCGGATACCAGACCCAGAGGACCATGCGCACGCCGCGCGCGAAGGTGGCGTAGGGACTTTGCAGCATGACCGCGCCCATCGTTCCGCCGAGCACGATTAGCAGCGCCGTCGGCTGCACCAGGGAAGCGACGTGCCCACCTTCGAGCACTTGCCCGCCGACGATGGCCGCGATGCCGGTCAACAGGCCGAGAACGCTGATCTTATCCATTCTTCCTGGCTTTCTTCCTGGTACTGGAATCCTTGAAGAGGCGCACGCGCAGGCGGGCGACCGCCTGCGCGTGCATCTGGCTGACGCGCCCTTCGCTCACGCCCATGACTTCTCCGATCTCGCGCAGATTGAGGTCCTGCTCGTAATGCAGGGCCATCACCAGTTTTTCCCGCTCGGGAAGCGACTCGATGCCGCGCACGAGCCGCTTTTTCACATCCTGGTCTTCCAGGATTCTGGCGGGATCTCCTTCGTCGTCGGCATAATGCCGTTCGAGAAAATCCTCGCCGTCCTCGTCGATCATATCCTCGAACGAGATCACCTGGCGTCCGCGCGCGTCCTGCAGCGTTTTCTGATAGCCGGCCAGGGAGACGCCCAGCGCCGCGGCGAGTTCGTCTTCCGAAGGCGGACGCCCCAACTCCTGCTCGAGCCGGGCAATCGTCTGCTCGATCTGGCGCAGCTCCCGGCGCAGGCGGCGCGGGAGCCAATCGTTGTCGCGCAGGCCGTCGAGCATCGCGCCGCGCACGCGCTGCACGGCGTAGGTTTCAAACTGCGCTCCCTTCCCCGCCTCGAAGCGGTCGATGGCGTCGAGCAGCCCGATCATGCCGTTCTGCACCAGATCGTCGATCAGGACGCTGGCCGGAAGACGCGCCATCAGGTGATAGGCGACGCGCTTCACGAGGGGAGCGAAACGCCGCACCATCTGATCTTTGTTGAACTGGCCCGCCGCGTTATACATGTTCCGTGCCGGTCAGGCGTAAATGGCGACCGGATCGATTTGACGGCTCAAGTGTAGCAGGTGCCGGACGAATTGCTCGATTCCGCCGGATTCCTCTTCCGGCAGCGGCCAATCCAGCAGATCGCCCGTCAGCGCGCGGCACGCCTTGGCCGCGGGCGATTCCGGATACAGGCCGCCCACCGGCTGGCACAGCGCGGCCGCGCGCGGCAGGTGCTCGTCGAGCGGCACGCAGCCGGCGAACTCCAGGCGCGCGAAGCGCTGGCCGTGCGTCACCCGCGCGATGTTGCCGAAGACCGTGCGGCCCTCCTTAGCGCTGCGCGCGCCGTTGACCAGCACGCGGTAGCCGCGCTTGGCGTAGCAAAGGCTCACTTTCTTGATCAGGGCGTAGGCGTCGGTGATCGACGCGGGCGTCGGCGCCATCACGATGACGGTGTCGTGCGCGGCCAGCCCCAGCGGCGAAAAACCGAGCGGGTGATCCGGGGAGGTGTCGACCAGGATCACGTCCGGCGGCTCGTCCAGCGCGCCGAGTCCCGCGGCCAGCGCCCGCCCCTGCGCCTCGCTCAGCCGGGCGAACTGTCCGGCCGCGCCGGCGGCGGGCAATACCTGGATTCCCGGCGCGACGCCGAGCAGGACCTCGGCCATGCTCTTGCGGCGATCGATGACCTGCGACAGGTCGTAGCGCGCGGCGGCGCCGAAGCACGACGCGATGCTTCTCTGCCCGGCGTTTTCGTCGAACACCAGCACGGCCTGGCCCACCTGCGCCAGGCAGGCCGCCACGTTGGCGACCAGCAGGCTCTTGCCGACGCCGGGGCTGCCGGCGACGAAGCTGACGACGCGCAGGCTCCGGGGGGCGAACAGGCGCCGCAGCCCGGCCGCCTGGTCGGCATAATGCTCAGCCATGACGGCCTCCGCCCGCCGCGCCCGCGGCGCTGGCCATCACCAGCCGGGGTTCGAGGCCGTCCAGCCGGTGCGGCGACGATTCGGGCAGATCCCTGAACGCCCGGTGCAGCAGGTAGGCCCGGTTGGGCAGATGCAAGTCCTCGGGGACGCGCTGCCCGTTGGAAACGTAGTGCAGCGGCAGGCGATGGCGGATGATCACGTCCAGCGGGCAGGCCAGGCTCGCCGCCTCGTCCACCTTGCTCAGGATGCAGCCGGCGAGATCCGAGCGGTTGTAGGCATGCACCACGTCGTCGAGCGTGTCGCCGCGGCCGGTGGCGGCCAGCAGCAGCAAGCGCCCGACCCCGCCGTAGCCGAACATGGCGATCTGTTCCTCGACCATGCTGTCGCGCTGGCTCATGCCGATGGTGTCGATCAGCACCATGTGCTTGTGCGCGAGGCTCACCAGGGTCTGGCGCAGATCCTCGGCGTCCTTCACCGGGTAGACCGACACGCCGAGAATACGCCCGTAAATCTTCAATTGCTCGTAGGCGCCGATGCGGTAGCCGTCGGTGGTGACCAGCGCCACCTTGTTGGCCCCGTGGCGCAGCACGCAGCGCGCGGCGAGCTTGGCCGTGGTGGTGGTCTTGCCGACGCCCGTCGGCCCGACCAGGGCGTAAACGCCGCCGCGGTCGATGATGTCGTTTTCGCCGTCGATGGTCAGCAGGGAGCGGTCGGCGGCGGCCTTGGCCCAGCCGAGCGCGCGGGCGGCGTTGAGTTCGCGCGGCAGGCCGGCGAGCAGATCGCGCGCCAGGCGGGGAGAAAAACCCGCGTCGAGCATCTGGCGCAGGATTTCCGTCTTCACCGGCTCGGAACGCGCGATCTCGCCCCAGGCGAAACCGGCCAGATGCTGTTCGACCATCTTGCGCAAGGCGCGAATCTCGTCCATGACCTCGGCGGGAACGATTTCCGCCTGCGGCGGCGGCGCGGCGGCGGGCCGCGGCGCGGGACGCTCGAGGCGCGGCATCGGGCGCGGCGCCAGCGGCGGCGGCGCGCTCTCCCGCGCCGGCGGCCTGGGCGCGGGCGGCAGGGCGGCGGCGGCAGCCGACAAACGCACGCTGTAGTCGCCGCCTGGGCGCGCTTCCATTCCCCGTTCTTCGGAGGAAACCATCTTTTCCATATCGCTCGCGGCCACCGCGACGATTTCCACGCCGTCGGAAATGGCGCGATTGGACAGGATGATGGCATCCGGGCCAAGCAGTTCCTTGACCTTGCGCAACGCTTCCCTGGCCGACGGGGCGACGAATTTCCTGACGTTCATGCTTTACCCCCAATGATCGAGGTGACCTTGATGATCTTGTTTTCCGGCACTTCCGCGTGGGCCAGCACCTTGAGTTCGGCAATCCCCCGGCGCAGGAAACGCGACAGCAAGGCGCGCAGATTCCCCGGCACCAGGAGCACCGCCGGCAAACCGAGCGCTTCCTGCCGCCGCGCTGCCGCCGCGGTCTCGCGCACCAGCGTGTCGGCGAGGCCGGGTTCGATGCTGGCGCCGTCCCCGCCCCCGGCGATGGCCTGGAGGAGGATGCGTTCGAGTTGCGGATCGAGCGACATGACCTGTATCTCGTCGCCGCCTGGGTAGAATTGCTGCACGATCGAGCGCCCGAGCGCGATGCGCACCTGCGCCGTCAGCGCCTCCGCGTCCTGCGTGCGCGGCGCCCATTCGGC
Organism: Accumulibacter sp.; assembly: GCA_031274075.1. Classification (GTDB taxonomy): domain Bacteria; phylum Pseudomonadota; class Gammaproteobacteria; order Burkholderiales; family Rhodocyclaceae; genus Propionivibrio. The sequence goes on along the minus strand of JAISQQ010000292.1, from coordinate 4,785 downwards.
CAGCGTTTCGATGATGGTGCGCATGTCCCGGATGGGGATGCCTTCTTCGAGGAAATTCTGCAGCACCTTTTGCACCACGCTGAGCTGCAAAAGCTTGGGCACCAGATCCTCGACCAGCTTGGGCATTTCTTTGGCCAGGTGATCGAGCAGCGCCTGGATTTCCTGGCGTCCGAGCAGTTCCGCCGCGTGCGACAGGATCAGGTGATTGAGATGGGTCGCCACCACCGTGCTGGCGTCGACCACGGTGTAGCCGAACGCTTGCGCCTGCTCGCGCAAGCTCATGTCGATCCACACCGCCGGCAGCCCGAAGGCGGGATCCTTGGTCGCCGTGCCCGACAGTTGCCCGGCCACGCGCCCTGGGTTGATCGCCAGCAGGCTGCCGGGGAAAGCCTCGCCCTGCCCGACCTCGACGCCCTTGAGCAGGATCCGGTAGGCGTTCGGTTTCAGTTCGAGGTTGTCGCGGATATGCACCGGCGACACCAGGAAGCCGACGTCCTTGGCAAACTTCTTGCGGATGCCGCGAATCCGGCGCAGCAATTCTCCGTCCTGCGCCTTGTCGACCAGCGGAATCAGCCGGTATCCCACTTCCAGGCCGAGCACGTCGAGCGGCGCCACGTCGTCCCAGCTCGCGTCCTGCGATTCGGCCTGCGCGGCCGGCGCGGCCTTGGCCACCTGGACCGGCTTCTCGCGCGCCTGCTTCCTGGATGTTTCCCAAGCCATGAAGCCCAGTCCGCCGGCCAGCAGCAGGAAGACAAAGTTGGGCATCCCAGGGACGAGCCCCAGGAAGCCGATGATCGCTCCCGACAAGGCCAGCACCTTCGGGTTGTCGAACAGTTGGCCGATGAATTGCTGCGACAGATTCTGCTCGTCGCCGACGCGGGTCACCACCATGCCCGCGGCGATGGAAATGATCAAGGCCGGTATCTGCGCCACCAGACCGTCGCCGATGGTCAGCAGGGTGTAGGTCCTGGCCGCCGTGGCCAGATCGAGATCGTGTTGCAGCATGCCGACGATGAGGCCGCCGCCGACGTTGATGAACATGATCAGGATGCCCGCCACCGCGTCGCCGCGCACGAACTTGGAAGCGCCGTCCATCGATCCGAAGAAATCCGCCTCCTGGGCGATCTCGGCGCGGCGGCTGCGCGCTTCGTCCTCGCCGATCATGCCGGCGTTGAGATCGGCGTCGATCGCCATCTGCTTGCCGGGCATCGCGTCCAGCGTGAAGCGCGCGCCCACTTCGGCCACCCGGCCCGCGCCCTTGGTGATGACCACGAAATTGATGATCACCAGGATGGCGAAGACGACGATGCCCACCGCGTAGTTGCCGCCCACCAGGAAGTGGCCGAAGGCGTCGATCACCTGTCCGGCGGCGCCCGGGCCGTTGTGCCCTTCGAGCAGCACGACGCGGGTCGAGGCCACGTTGAGCGACAGGCGCAGCAGCGTGGTGACCAGCAGCACCGTCGGGAAGACCGAAAAATCGAGAGGCTTCAGGACGTTGATCGCCACCAGCATGACGACCACCGAGATGGCGATGTTGAAGGTGAAAAAAAGGTCGAGCAGGAAGGGCGGCAGCGGCAGCACCATCATCGACAGCACCAGCAGGATCAGCACCGGACCGACAAGCTGCTGCAGCTTGACGCGGCCGAGGAAGTTCTGCAGATACGCGTTCGCGCTCGCGCTAGCCATCTACGACCTCCGCCGCCAGGCCCGCCGGAACCGGGATATGCCGCGGCGGGAAGGGATAGTTGCCGCCCTGCCGGCGCCACTGGGCAAGCTGATAGACGTAGGCCAGCACCTCCGCCACGGCGGCGTAGAGCGACGACGGAATCTCCTTGTCGAGTTCGGCATGGCGATAAAGCGCGCGCGCCAGCGGCGGCGCTTCGAGCAGCGGAACGCCGTGCTCGGCCGCGATCGAGCGGATCTTGCGGGCGATCTCGCCCATCCCCTTGGCCACCACCTTCGGCGCGCCCATGCCGTTCTTGTACGCCAGCGCGACGGCAAAATGCGTCGGATTGGTGACCACCACGTCCGCCTGCGGAACCGCGCTCATCATCCGCTTGCGCACCGCTTCGCGCTGCAGGCTGCGAATCCGCCCCTTGACCTCGGGGCTGCCTTCCATCTCCTTGTTCTCGCGCTTGACCTCTTCCTTGGTCATTTTCAGCTTGTCATAGTATTGCCAGAGCTGGAACGGCGCGTCGATGGCGACGATGATCACCATCGACAGGACGATCACCAGGAAGCTGTAGTTGACCAGACGCCCGGCGCTCATCAGCCCGGCATCCACGCTCTGGCCCAGCAGCGCCAGGATTTCCCCGCGCTCCGCCCACAGCACCCAAACCGCGACCGCCCCGATCAGCGACGCCTTGGCGACGCTCTTGACCAGTTCCAGGACGCCCGACCAGGAAACGATCCGCGTCAGTCCCTTGAGCGGGTTCAGCCGCATGATGTCCGGCACCAGCACCTTGGTCGAGAAATTCCAGCTGCCGAGAAAGAAGGGAGAAGCAAGCGCCGCCACGACCAAGGCCAGCAGCAGGGGGCCAAAGGAAATCAAGGCGTCGATCGATATGTCGGAAAAGCGCGCCAGCATGAGCCGCGGGTCGCGCAGGATCTGCCCATCGAAGCTCAGGCCACGCTTCATGATGGCCACCGTGCGCTGCATCATCCAGCCTCCAAGCATCCAGAACGCGGACGCCGCGACCATCAACAGGAGAAAAGCGCCAATCTCGCGGGAACGGGGAACCTGCCCCTCCTCGCGAGCTTGGCCCAGCCGTCTCGATGAGGCAGGCTCTGTTCGTTCGACATCGCTTTCTTCGGCCATCCGCAGCTTCCACAGCTTCCAATTGTTTAGAGCCTATTATATAAAAAAACTTTAAAAAATAAAGGGGTATGAGACTTTATTTAGGCCAATTCTCGAATAGTCGCAAGATTGCAACGATGTCGCGGAAAACGCAAAAAAGACGGAAAGCCCAAGTTCCCGTGCTGTCGTCTGTTTTTGCTGGAATGGGCGCCTGTCCCGATCGCTGGCGTGGATCGCGCCGGTCCTTCGGATTACCGCTCAACCGCCGCCACCTTTGGTCGAGATGATGGAAATCACCTGCATGGCGGGTTCCTTTCAACAATGAATGATGGCCGGGGGGGGGGAAGCGCGTCAGGCGCGCTCCCGGAGGCGCTCGGCGATCCACTGGTCGATTTCGAGCGAGTCCCAGCCGACCGCGCGCACGCCCAGATGCGTCGCCTGCGGAAACTGGCCCTTCCTCATCAGCTCGTAGATGTGCGAGCGTTTGAAGCCGGTCTTCTTTTCCACGTCGGAACGGCGCAGAATGCGCCGTTCGGTCAAGTTTTCGCTGGACATAGCGTCACTCCCTGGTAGCGTTTGGAACATTTGGAACGTGGCTCGCAGTAAAGAGCCTTTGTCCCGAAAACGCAGCAAACAATCGGATACGCCGCCGCCCCGATTCATGGTCCGGTCGCAGCGCCGGGCCGGTTCCATGCCGCGGGAACGCGGCTTGCCCTGGAAAATTCCACTATTGGCGGTTTTTTTTGACAATAAAGCGCAAAAAACGCGGCGGCTTCCCCAAAAACCGTCGCTCGGGAGGGGAAGGCCGTTTTTTGTCGGAGCGCTGACGAAAAATGTCCGCCGCGGGGAAACGGGCTTGTTTCGGGCATTCCCCGCGTGCGGGAAATGCCCGGCGCACGGCGAAACGCCGGTTTTAGCGGCCTTTCACGGCGGCTTTGTACAAGGTTTTTGTCCGGCGGCGGACGAAAAATGTCAGTGCGCCGCCGTTCTTCCGATTCGCCGGGCGCGGTCGATGAAGCGGTTCAGTTCATTGGACAGCGGCCGGTCCGGCCTGTCCGGGGTGACGATGAACACCGAGGTGGAGGGTACGTCGTCGGCGACGGGGCGGACGACCACCTCGGGATGGTTGTACAGGGCGAGCTGCGATCTCAGGCCGACGCCGATGCCATACCCCGCGGCGACGAACATCAACATCGACTCCTGCCCGGAAGCCTGCGCGGCGATCACCGGCGACCATCGGCCGGTCTCGCCGAACCAGCGGCGGATGACATCGTACCCGCCCGTACAGGACTCCGGATGATAAAGAATCAAGGGTTGCCGGATGATTTCACGCAAAGGGATTTTTGCGTGCGCGAGCAGCGGGTGGTTCCGGGGAATGGCGACGACCGGGCGATCCGTCCACAGGGTTTCTTCCCGGACGAGGCTTTTGTCCAGGCCGGCATGGATCGTGATGCCGGCGTCGATCTGGTCGTGATCGAGCGCCTTGAGCATCTCGGCGACCGTCATCTCGACGATCCAGATTCCGGTGAGCGGTTCTTCTTCCCGGCAGCGGGCCAGCAGGCGCGACAGCCGCGGTTGCGCCAGGCCGTCCGCCAGGCCGACGCGCAATACCCCGTGGAATCCTTTCGCCGCCGACTGGACGCGCACGCGCGCGCCGTCCATGAACGCGAGCATGCGCCGCGCCTCTTCCTGGAAAACCTCGCCGGCAAAAGTCAGGCGTATCTTTCCCTTGCCGCGATACAGCAGCCGGGTGTCGAACTCGGACTCCAGCGCCGCGATCGCCCGCGAGAGCGGCGACGGTTCGATGTGAATCCTGGCGGCGGCGCGGGTGAAACTCTGTTCTTCGGCCACGGCCAGGAAGTAACGCATGTGACGTATCCTCATTTCGGCTCCTTCCGACGTGATGCGGGTCTTGAAGGATGCAATGAGGTTGATCGAGGCCGCTTACGTTGACGCAGATCAGGAAAGGGTCAGATAGGGGTAAATTC
>JAISQQ010000265.1 GCA_031274075.1 Accumulibacter sp. | reverse complement strand
TGGACGTTGCGCGCCGTCGCCACGGCACTGGCCACGCGCCCGGCGTCCAGATCCAGCATGATCATGCCGCGCTGCGCCTCGACCGAATCGGGCTTGATCGACAGCGCCCTGCGCAGGCTTTGCATGGCGGCTTCCTTGTCTTTCGCCGCCACGTGGATCTCGGCCATGCGCAGATAAGGCTGGATCGCGCTGAGGTTTTGTTCCGACAGCTTGCCGTAGATCGAAAGCGCCTGGTTGAAGTTCCCCGCCGCCTGCTGCGCCTTGCCTTCGGCATCCATGATGGCCGGATTGCCGGGCAAGGAGATCAAGGCGTCCTGGGCCGCCGCCACAGCCTTTCCCGCGTCCCTCGCGCCGATGTGGAAATTGATCAGCGCCAGGCGCGAAGCGACGTCGGTGGGGTTCGCGGCCACCGCCTGGCCGATCAGCGCCACCACGTCTTCCTTCTTTCCGCCGATGCGCCCTTCCAGTTCGGCGAGCGACAGGAGCGCCAGCGAACTTCCCGGATTCCGGGCCAGGATGTCCCGGAAACGCTTCTTCGCGTCGTCCGGCTTGCGGGCGGCCATGTCCAGCCTCGCCAGATTGGCCGCCGCCGGGAAATAATCGGGATTCTTTTGCAAGGCGCTTTCAAAGTTCCGCCGGGCCCCGTCCGCGTCGCGTCGACCGAGCAGCGCGGTGCCGCGCAGATTGTCGATCAGCGGGGCGATCAGCGGATCGTCCGCCCGCTTTTTCTCCAGCGCGTCGATCGACTTCAGCGCCTGGTCGAACCGGCGTTCCTGCAACTGCGAGGCGATCAGCGCCATGTCCGCCCGGATGCCGGTGTCGTCCGAAGCGATCTTCTCCAGTTCTTCGTAGGCCGTCTGGGTCTGTCCCCTGGCCAGCCGGGTCAGCGCCACCGCCGTCTGCTTGCCCTTGTTTTCCGGATCCAGCGCGACGGACTTGGCGAAATAGCTGCCGGCTTTTTCGGCGTCGCCGTTCTGCATGAACACCTCGCCCGCCAGCGCCAGCATGTTCGAATTATTCTCGATTTCGTCCAGGATCGGCTGCAAGACGCCGAGCGCCTTGCCCGGCTGCCCGCTGCGCAGGTACGAAGCGATCAATATCCGGCGCGCGACGCTCATCCTGGGCAATTTCGGCAGCACGGACTGCAGATAGCGCTCGGCGTTGGCATACGCCTTGAGTTCGAACTCGATGGCTCCCGCCAGTTGCTGTCCCGGCACGCTGTCCGGAATCGCGCGCAGGAATTGCTGGATCACCTCGCGCGCTTCGGTGAATTTTTTCTGCCGGTACAGGATCTCCGCCCGGATATACGCCGTCTGCGGGCTGGCCGGCGAGATCTTGCGCATCTCTTCGAACTGCCCTATCGCTTCGTCCATCCTGCCGGATTCCATCTGGCGCGTGATCAGCGATACGTAGGCCGGCAGGTAGTCCGGCTTGAGATCGAGAACCTGGCGGTAGATTCCCAGGGCCTCCTCGGTCTTTCCATCGAACGCCAGCAGATCGCCCTTGAGCTGGCTGGCCTCGTAGAAGCCGGGATTATCCAGCAGCGCCGCGTCGAGCAAGGCCAGTGCGCCGCCGATGTCGCGGCCGGACGCCTTGACCCGGGCCTGGCCGAGAAGCGCCGGGCCATAGCCGGGAACGAAGGACTGCGCGGTTTCAAAGGACTTCTTCGCCGCCTCCAGATTGTTCAGCGCCAGGTAGGCGTTGCCGACCGTGGTTTGCAAATCCGCCCGGCTTTCCGGACTCGACAACTCTATCCCGCCGAAGTCGTCGATGACCTTCCGGGGCTGCCCGAGCAGCAGCAGAGAACGCGCCTGGAGAGGAAGCAAGGAGTCCGCCGGATATCTCAACTCGGCCGCCTTGCGCAATTCCATGTCGGCGCCCGAGACGTTGCCCTGCTCCAGCAGCACTTTCCCCAACAGGAATCGCGCTTCGACCAGATCGGGTTTGCTTTGCAGCGCGTTTTTCAACTGGATCACCGCCGCGTTGGCGTCGTTCTTCGCCAGATAGTCCTTGGCGGACGCCAGCATGGTCTCCGGACTGTCTCCGCCGCAGGCGGTCAGCGACAAGCAGAACAGCAGCGCCGAAACCGCTTTGAAACCCGTCATTTTCCAGTTTTTCATAAAAATCCCAATCAGAGAAAGCCTGCCATTCGGGAAAAACAGCTTATTTTAGCCCGTACCGATGCATCAGGTCATAAAGTGTTGGCCGGCTGAGGCCAAGCGTTTCCGCGGCGCGCAGCACATTCCCGCCGACCCGTCCGAGCGCCGCGATGATGACGCGCTTCTCGGCCTCCTCGCGCGCGCGCCGAAGGTCGAGCACCATCTCCTCGCCCGCGTCCTCGTCCGCGGCCGCGCCCAGGCCAAGGTCGTTTTGCGTGATCTGGCTGCCCTCGGCCATGATCACCGCCCGCTTGACGCAATTTTCCAGCTCGCGCACGTTGCCCGGCCAGCGATGTCTTTCGATGGCGCGGATCGCGTCTTCGCGCAGGCTCATGCCGCCGCGCTTCTGCTCGTCGGCGAAGCGGCGCGCGAAGGCATGCGCCAAGAGCGCCGCGTCTCCCTGCCGGTCGCGCAGGGGGGGCAGGGAAACGACGATCTCGGCGAGGCGGTAGTACAGGTCTTCGCGGAACCGGCCTTCCTTGATCAAGGCCCCGAGATCCTGGTGCGTCGCGCAGACGATGCGCACGTCGACCGGAATTTCCTGGCGTCCGCCGATGTGTTCGACGACCCGCTCCTGCAGGAAACGCAGCAGCTTGGCCTGTAGCGGCAGCGGCAGATCGCCGATTTCGTCGAGCATCAGCGTGCCGCCGTTGGCGACTTCGATCTTGCCTGAGGTGGTCCTCACCGCGCCGGTAAACGCGCCCTTCTCGTAGCCGAACAGTTCGCTTTCCAGCAGCGCGTCCGGGATCGCCGCGCAGTTGATGGCGATGAAACGCTCCTTGCGCCGCGGCGAGGCGGCATGCACGCCGCGCGCGATCAGTTCCTTGCCGGTGCCGCTTTCACCGAGAATGAGCACCGTCGCGTTGCTCACCGCGACCTTTTCGACGACCCGGCAGAGGCGCAGCATTTCCGGATCGCGCGTGACCAGCCCGGCGAGCACGTCCGGCTGGTGCATGAGCCGCAGGCGGATGTTTTCCTGCTGCAAGTCGTACAAGCGGTAGGCGCGTTCGATCGTCAGCCCCAGCATGTCGATCTCGAACGGCTTGGCGAAGAAATCGTAGGCTCCCAGGGCGACCGCCCGCAAGGCGTTGCCGCGATCGTTCTGGCCGGTGAGGACGATGACTTTCGTTTCCGGCGCGAGCGCCAGCGTATCTTCGAGCAGCTTGAAGCCTTCCGAGACCGAATCGGCGTCCGGCGGCAGGCCGAGATCCATGGTCACCACCGGCGGACGGTGGCGGCGGATCGAAACCAGGGCGCTCTCCCGGTCGCCCGCGGTCAGGGTCTCGTACTGGTCGAACGCCCAGCGGAGCTGCTTTTGCAGCGCCGGATCATCCTCGACGATCAACAATGGCCGCGGCTTTTCGGCATTCATGCGAAAGCGTCCTCTTTGGCGGATATTTCGGTTCCAAGATCGAACAATGGTAACAACAAACTTACCCGCGTACCGACGTTTAGCTCGCTTTCGACCGCTATCTTCCCGCCCAGTTCATGCACATACTGGAAGCTCTCGTAGGCGCCGATTCCCATCCCCGACGGCTTGGTGGTCTGGAACGGCTTGAACAGGCGTTCGCGCACGAATTCCGGACTCATCCCCTGCCCCGTGTCGCGCACCAGGACGACGGCGTGGCCGTCGCCTTTCTCCATCCCGACCCAGACTTGCCCGCCCTGCTCCGTCGCGTCCAGGGCATTCTGCACGATGTGGCCGATGACCCGTTCCACCCGGTCCTCGTGCCCCTTGGCGATCAGCTTGTCGGCCAGCTCGACCTCGATCTCGCGCCCCTGGCGCGACTTGGCCGCCTGCACCCGGCGGATCACCGCGTCGAGATCGACGCCGCGCGGACTGTCCAGCGGCGTCGCGCCCTCGCGCAACTGCATCATCAACTGCCGCATGCGTTCGACCGCGTGCTCGACGGTCATCAGCATATCCTGCTGGAATTCCGGGTTGTCCCGGTGGCGCTCGGCGTTTTTCAGCATCAGCGACAACTGCGCGACGATATTCTTCAGGTCGTGCACCACGAAAGCCGACATGCGGTTGAAGGCGTCGAACTTGCGCACTTCGAGCAAGGCGTCCGCCGCCCGCATCTGCCCGAGAAAGGCTCCGGCCTGCCGCCCCGCGGTCTTGAGCAGATCGTTGATTTCCCAATTCACTTCCAGGGCGGTGCGCGCCGTCGCCAGGATGACGAAGCCGATCATTTCGCTTCCCGTCGCCAGGGGGATGACCAGCCACGCGTTGGGCAGGCCGGCGAACCAGCCGGGCAGTTCCAGGGAGCCGTAGCGGTGCGGCGCCGCCCGGTATTCTTCCAGGTTGACGATCCAGCCGCTGTCCCGCAGGAAGGTGCAAAGACTCGTATCGGCATCCTCCGTGGCCGCGATCTCCGGCATGTTCCAGCACGTCGACTGCGCGTAGAAGCGCGCCGACGAATCCTTTAGCCAGAGCGAGCCGGCGGGACTCTCGACCATGTCGGCGAGTCCCTTGATCACGTGCCGGCCCATCTCCGTGGAACCGTCCGGGGCGGACAGCGTCGTGGTAAACCGCAGCCACTCCTCGCGGTAATCGTAGCGGTAGCGGAAAAAATGCTTTCCGACCAGCACCCTGAGCTTCGCCCGCAGCGCCCCCGAAAGACCGAGGATGCCGAGCAGCAGCAAGGCGGCGAAGAGCAGCGCCAACTGCAGGGCGCGCCCCCACTCGCCGCCGAAGTAGCGCACGTAGTAGCCCGCCGCCGACATGAACATCAGGTAAACGCCGACGGCGACCAGCGAGGCCGATTGCAGCGCGGCGCGCTGCGACAGCATGAGCGATCTTTTCCAATCCTTGCTGCGCGAGGTGGATAGCGCCACCAGCGGGGCCGTCAGGGCGTGCACGAAGCCGCGGATGCTGAACGCGTCGCCGTCTATCCGGCCAAAGAGCAGCGCCTCGGAGAAGAGGTAGAGGTCGAAGAGCACCGCCCCGCCCAGGCCCAGGCACAAAGGCTTGATGCTCCAGCGCAATTCGTGGCTGACGCCGCGCCACAACTGTTCGAGGAGCACCAGGGCGAACACGCTCACCGCCAGCGCGTCGAACAGCACCAGGCGCTGCGGCGAAAACCCGAAGCCGGCGTGATACGCCGCCAGCGCCTGCGCGACGACGCCGATCGCCAGCAGCGCGACGGCGATAAACGCCAGCGAATTCCATCGCGGGGACGGCTTGCGCGGCGAAGCGTCCTCCGCCTCCGGCAACAGCAGGACGAGCAGGAAAGAGAACCACGCGCCGTAGCGCAGCAGGTCGAAAAGCAGGGTGCTGGCCAGGAGGAAGGCTTGTCCCGTCAGGGAAAAGGCCAGGCTGGAGACGCCCCATACGACGCTCGAAAGCATGGCCAAAAACAAGGTCCGCCCGCGCAGGCCGGTTTTCCATCCGGCGGCGTGGAAAATGGCGAAGGCCGCAAAGACGAAACAGTTCAGTCCGTAACTCCAGGCGTTCAGGGTATTCAAGCCTGCTTCCACCTGAAAAATCTCCTCGCTCCAGATTTGCCGTTACACCAGGGACGCCTTCCGGAAACGCCCGGAGACGCCCGCCCCTCCCCGCCTATTGCGCGCCCTTGCCGGTCAGCACCACGCCGACGGTTTCAAACAGAATCACGATATCCAGGAAGAAGCTATGGTTCTTCACGTAGTAAAGGTCGTACTGGAGCTTCTGCAGGGAATCGCCCACCGACGCGCCGTAGGGATAACTGACCTGCGCCCACCCGGTCACTCCCGGTTTGACGCTGTGCCTCACCGCGTAGAAAGGAATGTCGCGGGTCAGCTTGTCTACGAAATACGGCCGTTCCGGACGCGGGCCGACCAGGCTCATGTCCCCCGACAGCACGCCGTAGAGCTGCGGCAGTTCATCGATGCGCAGCTTGCGGATCACCCGGCCCACCCGGGTGATGCGATTGTCGTTGGCCTTTGCCCAGCGCGGCTTGCCGTCGCCCTCCGCGTCCCGGCGCATGCTGCGGAACTTGACCACGTTGAACGAACGCCCGTGGCGGCCGACGCGCTCCTGCCGGTAGAAAACCGGAAAGCCGTCTTCCAGGACGATCAGCAAGGCCGTCGCCAGCATCACCGGCGAAGCGAGCAGCAGCAGGACGCTGGCCGCGACGACATCGAACACGCGTTTGACGGCGGTGCGCCACCCGCCCTGGCGAAAACCTTCTCCGAAAATCAGCCAGCCGGCTTTCAGCGAGTCGAGCCGGATCTGGCCCAGCGAGCGCTCGAAAAAACTCGCCAGGTCAAGCACGTTGACGCCGGACAACTTGCAGTCGAGCAGTTCGCGCATCGGCAGCACGCCGCCGCGGCGTTCCTGCACGGCGACGATGATTTCGTTGACCTTCTGCGCGTACACCGTGTCCGCCAGGGAATCGGAACGCGACAGCAGCAGCTTCCTCGGCACGGAGATTTCAGGCTCCGACGGCCCCGGATAGAAACCGACGACCTGGGTGTCCGGAGCCGATTTCTTGAGCACCTTGCCGACCGTCCTCGCCTCCGGCCCCGAGCCGTAGATGAGGACGCGATGGCTCCTGACGGCTCCGGTGCGGCTGAACACCGTATATACGCCGTGCAGGAAGGTTCCGGACAAGGCCGCCAGGCCGGATACGAATATCAGACCCTGGTTCTGGTTGGCCATCGAAAGCAGGGCAAAGACGCTGTAGGCGATGGGCACCGAAAGGTACAGGGACAAAATGGCGCGCGTGCGCTTCTGCACTATCGTCCGGTTGTACAAGCCGAGCCAGTAGTTGAACACCACCATGACCAGCGCGTAGATGGCCGCGTAGCCGCTGAGCGTTTCCAGGTCGTTTCGTCCGCCGATGCCCCAGAGCAGCACGGCCAGCGCCACGCACACGACGGGAAACACGATGTCCAGGATGATCTGGACGATCGTCTTCCAGTGAATCCAATGGCTAAATACTCTGATCATGCCTACCCTTGGCTGCTGTTGCTGGCGATGGACCTGAATGTCCGCAGGCTCCGGCAAGGCGTCGGCGGTCCAGTTCCGAAACCGGAACAGCAGCTTCTCGCGCGGGGAAATTAGACATCCAAACCGTCTTTGACGCCGTGACAAAATTCACAAGTGGAATGGTATTCCATAAGCGATCCCAAGCGCCAGCACAAAATCATATGAATCAATAAGTTATTGACATAAAGAAGGATCGCGCGGCGCGGGCGGCCAGCCGGAAACGAGGAACAATCCCGCCAGGGTCGCCACCCTGGGCATGTCGACAACGCTGACGATCAAGCCCAGCGCCAGCACACCCGCGCCGCAGGCGAGCAGTTCGATGGAGAAAGCCTCTTCCGCCAGATACCCCCGGAAAAGCCGCCAGGACACTCGCAAGACGACGCACAGAAACGCCAGCAATCCCATGACACCCGTTTCCACGAGAAGTTCGAGGTAAAGATTGTCGACATGCCATGGCAGGAAATAATGGAAAGACTGGGGAAACCAGCGCCCCTTGGCCTCATCGAAGCGAGAATTGAAAAGCACGTTGCCGCTATCCACTTCGACCGCTTCGACCGCTTCGAGCCGCATCTCGGAAATTTCGACGCTGGCGCCCGGGGTCAACACAGAGGCCAAAAAAACGCCATGCGCGATCATACGCCACAAGGCGTCGGCACGAAACAGCCGTCCGGAGAGCGGAACGCGCCGTTCATGCCACTGGCCGCCGCCCTCGAAGCCCAGGATCCTCGTGCTGCACTGCGACGGATAAAGCAGATGCGAGGCGCAGAGCCGCACGCGCATCTGCCCCCCGCGTTCGCTGCGCGCCCTCATGGAAAAGCGGTACATCGTGCCGGGAACGAGATCGATCCGTTGCGAAACGGCGAAGAAGCGGCCTGGCGAGACCCCGTTCAACAAGGCGTCGGGACCGGACATTCTCGCGCCGCGCGCGCCATCGGAAAATTCCGCCGCCTCGAATCCCCCCGGCAGCGCCACGCCCAATTCCCGCTGGATCGGGCGCGAGGGAAATTTCCCCAGCCCGATGCCGAAGAGCCAGTCCGCGGGCGATTTCAGCGCGCCAAGCGCCCGTTCCCAGTGCGCCAGCCTGCCGCCGAAATCGCGCGTCGTCTCTTGCAGGCGTTTGTTCATGAAGGAGTCCGCGCCGAAAACCAGGAACACCTCGACGCCGATCAGCGCGACGACCAACACGCTGCCGGGCCGCGGCCGGGCCGCGCGCGCGACTCCTTCTCCCCGCCTGCGCGTCCGCCAGCCATGCAGCAGCCCATGCAGGACGACGGCGCCCGTCGCCGCGCACACCAGGCCGCGCGAGAAGCTCGTCAGGCAGGCATAGACGAAGGCCAGGATGAACGCTCCCAGGAACAGGCGTCCGCCCGGCGGCAAGGTTTGTCTCCACGCCCAGGCCAGCAGCGGCGCGATCAGCACGAGGTAGATGTCGAGCGCCGCGCCGCCGTGGTGCATCTCCCAGAAGAGTCCCACGCTGCGGTAAGGCGTGCGCATGTCCAGCAGGCCGGGGAAAAACGCCCGCTCCCAGGCGATCGCCACGACGCCCCAGACGCTTCCCAGCAGCGCGGCCCAGAAAAACCGCGCCAGCATTCCCGGCCGCGACAAGCTGTCGCAGCAAGCCGCCAGCAGCGGCCACAGCAGCGCTATCCACAGCAGGCTTTTGCCGACGCGCAAGGCGTTCATCGGCGCGGTGTATCCGGCGAAGCCGCCGATCTCCCACATCGCGGCGAAGCCGCCGATCTCCCATGATGGCGTGCCGGCCACGCTCCAGCCGACCAGACACACGGCGGCAATCGCCAGCCATCCCAGGGATTTGGCGCGGCGGCGCGGCGCGGCGCCGTCCCGCCCCATCCTGAAATGGCCGCCCGCCGATACGGCCAGCACCAGCAAATCGAACTCCTCGACGATCAGCCAGCCGGTCCACGGAGCGAAGTTGAGCACCGGAAGCAGCGCCGGCACGGCGAGCAGCCCGAGCCAAGGCCGGGCGGCGGACAAGCACACGGCGGCCAGGAAGGCGAAGAGCGCCAATCGCGGCCCAACGGGATGCGCTACGGCAAGGCAAACGCCCGCCGCCAGGCTGACGGCGGCCGCCGTCAGCGATATCCAGCAAACGGATCGGCTCACCCTGCCCCGCCGGATTCCCGGAGGCGCGCGAGCCAGCGCAGCGTTTCATTTTCCACGCCGCTCCGCCACGCGGCAGTGGAAAACGTGTGATCGGCGTCGGCCAGATCCACCCGGCTCACATTTTTGGCTTGCAGCAGATCCGGCCAGGCGGCGTGCGTGCTGGCATAGGCGATGAACTCCTTCGCCGTGTAGTCCCGTTCGCTGAGAATCAACAAGGCTTCGCCCCGGAACCGTCTCAATCCCTCGGCCATGCGCTCGCGGAAGGAGAGCGCGCGCGGCTCGCCGCCCGGCTTTTGCCGCGCCCTTCCGGCATTCTCCAGCAGGCCGCGCAGGGACGCCGCGATATCCAGCCTTCCCGCGAGAAGCTTGCCCCAAAACTCGCGCTGCGTCAGGCGCTGCGCATAATAGTGCCTGACGCGGGTCCGCGCCAGGCTCTCCTGTGAACGGATCCACGGATTGAGCAGCACGACGCCGCCGACGCGGGCATCGCCCGTCGCCTGCAAATACAACAGGATCGCGGAAGCGGCATCGCACAATCCCCACAGGATGACGCGGCGCAAGGGCGGACATTGCCGCCGGAAGACGTCGATGGC
>JAISQQ010000263.1 GCA_031274075.1 Accumulibacter sp. | reverse complement strand
GATGTTCCGGCGCGGCGAACGGCAAGCGTAGCTTGAGTAAGCCGCGTAGCGACGCAACCCGACATTCATCCGCCCGGTACGAAGCACCGCTTCGCTTGATGAACGATTGTCGGGTTGTGCTTCGCTTACTTCGCTTATCCAAGCTACACTTGCTGATCCCTGATTCCTGATCTTTGACGTTGGAGTTCGCAAGCTCACTTCAAGCTATGCGAGTCGATCCCTGGCTCCTGGATTCCGGCTTTCGCCGGAATGACGGAAGGGAAATGGCCGCTGGTTGGCAGGGATCAGGGATCAGGTATCGGGGATCAGATGACAGGAATCAGATCAATTTCCGGCGGCTCCGCCGCCGCGTGAATCTTCCGCCCCCTGACACCCGACATCCGATCCCTGATCCCCCTGCTCCGGAAACAGAATATCGGTGAATCCGAAGCGGCTCATGTCGCGCATGCGCATCGGGTAGAGCACGCCGTCGAGGTGGTCCGTTTCGTGCTGTACGACGCGGGCGTGGAAACCTTCCACCGTCCTGTCGATGCGCTGGCCGCGGGGATCGAATCCCTGGTAGCGCAGATGCCGCCAGCGGGGAACCACGCCGCGCAGTCCGGGCAGCGACAGGCAGCCTTCCCAGCCTTCCTCGATCTCATCGGAGAGCGGCGTCAGCAGCGGATTGATCAGCACGGTGTGGGGAACGCCGCCGGCGTCGGGATAGCGTTTGTTGGACTCGAAGCCGAAGACGACGATCCGCAGTCCGACGCCGATCTGCGGCGCGGCCAGGCCGGCGCCTTCCAGGGCGCGCATGGTTTCTTCCATGTCGGCGATCAGCGCCTCGAGTTCCGGCGTGTCGAAGCGGACGATTTCCCGCGCCCGCTGCTGCAGCCGGGCGTCGCCCATCCTAAGTACGGGCCGTATCGCCATGATCCACCAGGCTTTGCGCCAGATTTTCGATGATCGCGCGGACGCGGCCCATGGATTCCGCCAGCACCGCCCCGATCGCTTCGACGCGGATGCCGCCGCGGCTGCCGGCGCGTCCCGCCGCGTAATTGGCGACGACGTTGACCGCCGCGTAGGGAACGCCCAGTTCCCTGGCCAGCGCGGCCTCGGGCATGCCGGTCATGCCCACCACGTCGGCGCCGTCGCGTTCGAGCCGGTCGATCTCGGCGCTCGTCTCCAGGCGCGGGCCTTGCGTCACGGCATAGACCGCCGCGTCGCCGAGCGCCACGCCGGCGGCCTTCGCCGCCTCGGCCAGCCGGGCGCGCAAGCTTGGATCGTAGGGTTCGGTAAAGTCGATATGCACCACCGCGCCGTCCTGCCCTTCGTGGTAGGTGCTCTTCCGTCCCCAGGTGTAGTCGATGATCTGGTGCGGGATGAGCAGGTCGCCGGGTTTTAGGTCCGGCCGGATGCCGCCGACCGAGGCCACCGAGACGATGGCTTCCGCCCCGCGCTTGGCCAGCGCCCAGATGTTCGCCCGGTAATTCACCGCGTGCGGCGGAATCACGTGCCCGTAGCCGTGCCGCGCGAGGAAGGCCACGGGATGGCCGCGCACGCGCCCGAAGGTGAGCGCGCCGGACGGCTCGCCGTAGGGCGTGCGCAGCACTTCACGGTGCGATACGTCGAGGTTGGCGAGTTGCGTCAGTCCGCTGCCGCCGATGATCGCCAGCATCCTAGCTCTCCTTCATGGCGTAGATGGCCGGAAGATTGCGCCATTTTCCGCGCACGTCCATGCCGTAGCCGAAGACGAAGCGATCCGGCACGGTCAGGGCGACGAAATCGGCGGCGAGCGGCTTCTGCCGGCCTTTCAGCTTGTCGACCGCGACCGCCGTGTGGCACGCCGCCGCGCCCAGTTCCCGCATGCGCTCGATGATCGCCGCCAGGGTGAGTCCCTCGTCGAGGATGTCGTCGACCACCAGCACGCTCCGCCCCTCGACCGGCATCCCCGGCAAGGACCGCCAGGAGAGCGCGCCGCCGGTGGTTTCCTGGCCGTAGCGGGTGATGTGCAGGTAATCGAAATCGAGTGGAAAACGCAAGTGCATCATCAACTGTCCGGCAAACGGCACGCCGCCGCTCATGACGCACAGCAGCAAAGGATTCTGCTCGCCCAGCTTTTCCGTGATGCGCGCCGCGACGCGGCTCACCGCGGCGCTCACCGCCCTGGCCGAATGGATGAGTTCCGCCCCGGAAAGCAGCGCCCTCGCCTCCTGGAAATCGGTCATGCCGGACCCCGCTCCAGATGCCGCAGATAGCGGTCGAAATCGGCCCCCACTTCCGGATGGCGGCGGCCGAGTTCGACGGTGGCGCGCAGATAGCCGAGCTTGGAACCGCAGTCGTAGCGGGTGCCCGTGTAGCGATGCGCCAGCACCTGCTCCTCGCGCAGCAGCGAAGCGATACCGTCGGTCAACTGGATTTCCCCGCCGGAGCCGGGCGCGACCCTTTCCAGGTGGTGGAAAATGCGCGCCGTCAGGATATAGCGCCCGACCACCCCCAGCGTCGACGGCGCGTCCTCGGGCTTCGGCTTCTCCACGATCGCCTCGATGCGCTCCAGCCGCTCGGCGATGGAGAACGATTTCACCATGCCGTAGCTGCCGGTCTCCGCCGGCGGCACGTCGAGTACGCCGATCACCGAGCAGCGATAGTAGTCGAACACGTCGGCCATCTGCTTCATCACCGGCGGCTGGCCGTCGAGCAGGTCGTCGGCCAGCAGCACGGCGAACGGCTCGTCGCCGATCACCGGCTTGGCGCACAGGATGGCGTGGCCCAGCCCCAGCGCTTCCGGCTGGCGGATGTAGATGCAGTTGATGTGCCTGGGCAGCATGTTCTGCACGAACGAAAGCGTCTCCGTCTTGTGGCGCAGCGCCAGTTCGCTTTCGAGTTCATAGGCCTTGTCGAAGTGATCCTCGATGGCCCGCTTGGTGCGCCCGGTGACGAAGATCATATCGCTCACCCCCGCCGCGATGGCCTCTTCGACGGCGTACTGGATCAGCGGCTTATCGACGATCGGCATCATCTCCTTCGGACTGGCCTTGGTCACCGGCAGGAAGCGGGTTCCCAGGCCGGCGACGGGAAACACCGCCTTTCTGACTTTGTTCATGATTCCATCCTTTCTTTTTCCAGCGCTCGAACCCGGAAACCACGGCCATGAATGAAAAGCGAAGCGTGGCGTCTCCCCCTTACCCCTCACCCCCTCGCCCTCCTCCGCGAAGAGAAGGTATGAGAGCACGATACCGGCTTCAACGACAGGCTTCCCATCCCCAGGAGGAACGGCGCGCAAGGCCAAGGGGGTTCCGCCCGGTT
>JAISQQ010000261.1 GCA_031274075.1 Accumulibacter sp. | reverse complement strand
CTGTCCTCTGTCCTCTGTCCTCTGTCCTCTGATCCCTGTCCTCTGTCTTCTGTCCTCTGATAAATGGACTTCATTTCCCCGCCCTACCTCACGCAAGACAACAGCGTCCGCCGCGTCATGCTGCAGGTGCTGGCCGCGCTGCTTCCGGGCATCGCCGTCTATCTGTGGCTGCTCGGCCCGGTGGTGCTGGTGCAGATCGGCGTCGCCACGGCCGCCGCGCTGCTGGCCGAAGGCTTGATGCTCTTCGCGCGCGGCAAGCCGCTGGCGCTGTTTCTCGGCGACGGCAGCGCCGTGGTCACCGCCTGGCTGATCGCCCTGGCCTTCCCGCCGCTGGCGCCGTGGTGGCTGGTCGCCGTCGGCGCGGCCTTCGCCATCGTCGTCGCCAAGCAGTTGTACGGCGGCCTCGGGCAGAACCCGTTCAACCCGGCGATGATCGCCTTCGCCGTGTGCATTGTCTCCTTCCCGGCGCTGATGTCGCAATGGCCGGCCATCGACGCCGGCGCGGGCTTCGGCGAGCGCCTGGCGCTGATCCTGGGCCAGACGCCGCGCCTCGACGCGCTGGCCGGCGCGACGCCGCTCGACGCGCTGAAAACGGCGCTCAAGCTCGGCGAGGGACAAGCCAGCGTCGCCCGCATCACCGCCGACCGCGCCGTCTTCGGGCACGTCGCCGGGCGCGGCTGGGAATGGCTTTCCTTAGGCTACCTCGTCGGCGGCCTGTGGCTGGGGTGGCGCGGGGTCATCGGCTGGCGCGTGCCGGCCAGCTTCCTCGCCGGCCTGGCGGCCGTTTCCGGCGCGTTGTGGCTGTGGCAGCCGGCCGCCTTCGCCAACCCGCTGTTCCACCTGTTTTCCGGCGGCTCGATGCTCGGCGCGTTTTTCATCGCCACCGATCCGGTCACGGGCTGCGCGACGCCCAGGGGCAAGCTGATCTTCGGTTTCTCCGCCGGCGCGCTGGCCTGCCTGATCCGCGTCTTCGGCGGCTACCCGGACGGCGTGGCCTTTGCGGTGCTGCTGCTGAACCTCTGCGTGCCGATCATCGATCTGTATACGCAGCCGCCGATCTTCGGCATGAAGAAATGACGCCGCCGGCCAGGAAACCCCTCACTGCCGCGCGCATGGCCGCGCGCACGGCGCTGATCCTGTTCCTGTTCGTCAGCGTCTTCACCGCCCTGCTCGCCGGCGCGTACCTGTGGACGCTGCCGTCGATCGAAGCCGCCGCCGCCGAAGAGAAGATGAAGCTGATCGACGAGGTGCTGCCGCGCGAGCGCTACGACAACGAGCTGCTCGGCGACGCGCTGGTGCTCGACGCCGCGCCCGAGCTTGGCGTCGACGAACCGGCGCGCATCCTGCGCGCGCGCAAGAACGGCAGGATCGAGGCGCTGGTGCTCGAAGCCGTGGCGCCCGACGGCTACGCCGGACGCATCCGCCTGCTGCTCGCGCTCGACGCCGGCGGACGGATCATCGGCGTGCGCGTCATCGCGCACAAGGAAACCCCTGGGCTGGGCGACTACATCGAAGCGCGGAAGGGACGCGGCCAGGCGCGTCCGTGGATCACCCAGTTCGACGGGCTGAATCCGGCGGCGACCGACGCGCGCGAATGGCGCGTCAAGAAGGACGGCGGACGCTTCGACGCGATGGCCGGCGCCACGGTCACGCCGCGCGCGGTGATCAAGGCGATCCGCAAGGCCGCGCTGTTCGTCGCCGCCAACCGCGAACGGATCCTGGCGTCGCCGTGATGAAACGTCAAAAAGTAGAAACCTGCTTTTTGCCGATTGAGTTAGCCGAAAAAGGCAAGCAAAGCTCGCCTTTTTCGGAAAGCAAGGCAACGAAAAACCCCGTGAGGCCGGGAAGGGTTTTTCGTTGAATTCACCCGAAGGAAGGCGAGCTTTGCTTGCCTTCCTTCGCAAGCATCCCCGGCCAAAAGTAGGGTTTTACTTTTGGACGAATACCAATGAGCCTTGCCGAACTCCGCCGGATCGCCGTCAACGGCGTCTGGCGACAGAACACCAGCCTGGTGCAGATTCTCGGTCTCTGCCCCCTGCTGGCGGTCACCACCAACCTGGTCAACGGCGTCATGCTGTCGCTGGCCACGATCATCGTCATGGCGCTCTCCGGGGCGGTCGTCGCCAGCCTGCGCAACCTGATCCCGCACGAAATCCGCATCCCGGTGTTCGTGCTGATCGTCGCCACGCTGGTCACCGTGGTCGACCTCGTGTTCAACGCCAACTTGCATCGGCTTTACCTGGTGCTCGGCATCTTCATCCCGCTGATCACCACCAACTGCATCGTGCTCGCCCGCGTGGAAGCCTTCGCCAACAAGAACCCGCCGCTGCAATCGCTGCTCGACGGCGTCTTCATGGGCGCCGGCATGCTGTGGACGCTCGCCCTGCTCGGCGGCCTGCGCGAACTGGTCGGCAAGGGCACGCTGCTGTCCGGCATCGACATGGTCCTTCCCGGATTCGATCCGATCCAGGTCTTTCCCGCCGACTACCCCGGTTTCCTGCTGGTCATGCTGCCGCCCGGCGCGTTCATCGTGCTCGGCGTCCTGATCGCCTGGAAAAACTGGATCGAAGCGCGCGCCGCAGCGCGCAGGAAGAAGCCGCGGTCCGCTCCGGCGGCGGACAGCGGCAGTCATTGACACGGTTTCGGGTCAAGGTTTTCACACATGAGCCTTGCCATAAGCATAGCCCCGTCGTCCCGGCGAAAGCCGGGACCCAGTGCGTTCCCCAAATCCCTGGATTCCGATGATCAAAGAAATGGCGGGGTAAAAATTGGAACAAAATCTTTCCCCCGCAACGAACTTTTCATCACATGAACCTTGCCATAGGCCAAGCGCCGTCGTCCCGGCGAAAGCCGGGACCCAGTGCGCTCCCCAAATTCCCGGATTCCGGCAATAAAAGAAATGACGGAGTGGAAATCGAAAGCGAAATCTCTCTCCCGAAACGAACCTGTGAAGGGTGAAAAACGATGAACGCCGCCCACCGCATCGCCCTGTTCGAACGCCTGAAGGCGGCCAATCCGGCTCCAACCACCGAACTCGAATACGCCACGCCGTTCCAGTTGCTGGTCGCCGTCATCCTCTCGGCGCAGGCCACCGACAAGAGCGTCAACACCGCCACGCGCCAACTGTTCGCCGACGCGCCGACGCCGCAAGCCCTATTCGACCTCGGCGAGGAAAGACTGGCCGGCTACATCAAGCACATCGGCCTGTACCGCGCCAAATCGAAAAACGTCATCGCCACCTGCCATCTGCTGCTCGAACGGCACGGCGGCGAGGTGCCGCGCACGCGCGAAGCGCTCGAAGCGCTGCCCGGCGTCGGGCGCAAGACCGCCAACGTGGTGCTCAACACCGCCTTCGGCGAACCGACCATCGCCGTCGACACGCACATCTTCCGCGTCGCCAACCGCACCGGCCTCGCGCCCGGCAAAACACCGCTGGCCGTCGAACTCGGCCTGCTCGAAGCGGTTCCCCCGGCCTACCGCAAGGACGCCCACCACTGGCTGATCCTGCACGGCCGCTACGTCTGCAAGGCGCGCAAAGCGGAATGCGCACACTGCGTGATCGCCGATTTCTGCGAGTACCCGGACAAAAGCGGTGGAGCGTAAGAAGCTGTTTTAGAAATCAGAAAGACGTTTGAGAAGCCGATGGATCATCCAGGGTAGGGCGCGATCTCCGAGCGCGCCGGGCGGCGGCATCCAGGGTAAGGCGCGATCTCCGAGCGCGCCGGGGGGCGGCATCCAGGGTAGGGCGCGATCTCCGAGCGCGCCGGGGAGCGGCGGTTTCGGAGAAACCGCCCTACCTTCCCCCTGGGCTTGAATTGAGGTTTTTGGGATCTAAACATTTCTCGTACCCATTTTTTTAAAACCGCTTCTAAGTAAGTCAAGTACCCCCGGCAAAGCCGGGAGCTTGATTTGCCAGCGCCTCAAAGGCGCCTTCAAAACCGTGAGCCGCTTCGCGGCACAAGCGTTGATATAGGCACAGAGGCGTCGTCCCGGCGCAAGCCGGGACCCAGTTCGTCCGTCAAACTCCTGGATTCCGGCTTGCGCCGGAATGACGGGGCAGAAATAAGCCGCTGGCGGCACTGAAACGCTCGGAATCACTTCTCAACCCCGCTGCCCAACTGCGCTGCCGCTGACCCATACCCTGTTTCAAACATCTTTTTACCGCCGCAAAGGTCAAACCTTGGGAGTCCTCCGGCATAGCCGGGGGTTTTAGCTTTGTTGATTGCACGCTCACTGAGGCTATCGCCTACGCAAATGTCGTAAACAGTCGCAAAGAATCTTTTATATTCAAGTTTTTATGTGGCAGAAAAATGCCTTTCACCACGCATGAGGAAATGAACCCAATCGTCGCGCTCCCAGGAACCCCAAACCCAGCCGGTCTTCCCTGGCGCAAACTCCGGCGCGAAGCGCCCGGCAACCGAACTGCCTTCCATCCCTACCCTGGGCACACAATTCCATTGTCAAATCAGTTTGAAAAACATATCCCGATACCCAGTACCTGCCACCCGCCACCTGCCACCCGCCAGCGAGTATTCATATAAAATCGGCAGGGCGTAATTTCGTTCAATTCGACCGAAAAAAGAGGCCAATGAATCATGACATTCCTCGAATATTCCCTGAATTCGCCTCGCGAAGGCTTCGTCGACATCACGGCGCAAGTGCGAAAAGCGGTGCGTAAAAGCGAGGTGGCCGACGGTCTCGCCGTGGTTTACTGCCCGCACACCACGGCGGGCGTCACCATAAACGAAAACGCCGATCCGGACGTGGTGAGCGACCTCCTCCTCGGACTCGAACGCGCCTTCCCGGAGCGCACGGAGTACCGTCATGCGGAGGGCAATTCGACCGCGCACCTGAAAGCGTCCGCCGTCGGATCGAGCGTGACGGTCATCATCGAAAACGGAAATCTCGTCCTCGGCACGTGGCAGGGCATCTATTTTTGCGAGTTCGACGGGCCGCGCCACAGGAAATTCCTGGTGAAGATCAGATGACAGAAATCAGAGGACAGTAATAATTGCGGCGCGAAGCGCCCGGTAGTTGAATGCTCCTCTGTCCTCTGTCCTCTGTCCTTTGTCTCTGTTATCACCGGCTTGGTGGTCCAAATGAAAGAAAGGAATTCAGCGTGGGAAAAGCCTTGAGGCAACGAGTGGTCGGAAGAAAAATCAATGCTACGGCGCGAAACGATGACTTGGGCTTGCGAAAGTCCTTGCGCTTGGCATGCCTCGGCTTGGCTTGGCTTGCTTCGATAGCGTTTTGCGGCGCCACGAGCGCCGCGCCTCCGGTGCCCCCGCCGCCAAGACTGTGTTATGAAGTGCTTGGGGAACATCCCGAAATTCCCGAAGCGGAATACCTGAACGTCGTCAAGGACAGTACCCACGATTACCGCTTTCGGCAATGCGCCGGCGAATGGTACGCCGTGCGGCACCCCGAATCGGTCAAGGAATTCATCAAGCTACTTTTCGATTATCCATATATCGTACAAATCGCCATCGATAGCCTAGGACGCATGGGTCCCAGTGCGCGCCCGGCTGTTCCTTTTCTGATTTCGGTCCTGGAAAGCGATCTAAAAAATTACTATTCCACTTCTCTGGGAAATGCTTTGGTTTCCATCGGGGTTGTCGATCGCGAATCGATTGATAAATTGCTCGATATGGCGATCACGAAACACCCCAATGCCATCCTGGGTGATCTGGCCTTCGATGTATTGTCAAGGCAGAAAACCCTGCCCGCGTACATCGGTGACGTGGTGATCGCCGAACTCGATAAAGACAGAGATGCCAGTCGAAAATTTTCCGACCTTTACAACATACTGATTCCTGTGCGTACTCCCAGAGCGATTGAGCGGTATGTAAAATTGGCAAACGAATATGTCATCGAGCCCAACTCTTTGAATATAAGACCAGAATTTGGGCGATACAAATATGAATTTCAGGCGATCGGCACAGCGGCAATCCCGGCGTTGGTCGATAATTTCAGGAAACATGATGATCTTGATTCCAGGACATTCTCTGCCGTTACGCTAATGAAGATGGGGACGGACGAATCGCTTCAGGTTGGCCGGCAACTCGCTCAGGAAATGCTGCCGTCTTTGCGGGAAGAATTGGCGGCCGTCAAGTCTCCCGTTGCACTTGGTAATGATGCGCTGTGCGCGGTAATTGGCCGTATCTGGCAGCTTGGCACCGCCGTTAAGCCGCTCGGGAAAGAATTGCTGGCGCTCCTGGAACACGCCGATGAAGTACCAATGCGCCGTCATTTGATCGGGACCTTGGAGAACATCAAGTACACCGATGCCTTGCCAACCCTGCGCCGCTTGGCCGATAAAGACCTCGATGCCGAAGTCCGGTCGCAGGCCGCGAAAAGTTTAGAAGCGCTTGAGAGAGTGCCTGAGAACATGGAATCATGTCATGAAGTGCTTGGAGCACATCCCGAGATTCCAGAAACAAAATATTTCGACATCTTCAAGGACAGATCCCGCAATAACCAGTTACGGGTATGTATCGGCGAGCAGTATGCGATGCGACATCCCGAATCGACCAAGGAATTGCTCGATTTGGCGATCACGGAATACGCTAGGGACAATGGCCGCTTGGCTATTGATGTGTTATCAAAACAAAAAACATTACCCGCATATGTGGGTGACGTGGTAATCGCCGAACTCGATAAAACCGAGTATTGCAAATTCTCAGACCTTTACAAGCTACTGATTCCTGTGCGTACCCCGCGGGTAATCGAGTGGTATGTGGGAAGGACAAAAAAATGTGTTGCTACGCCTGGCTTTCCTGATTACGGGTTGGAATTCTGGCGATTCGAATATGTGTTTCGGGCGATTGGCGCAGCGGCAATCCCGGTGTTGGTCGATAATTTCTGGAAACACGATGACCTTGATTCCAAGACATTCTCCGTCGTTACGTTGATGGTGATGGGGACGCCCGAGTCGATTGAGGCCGGCAAGCGGCTCGCTCAAGAAATGCTGCCGTTTTTGCGGAAGGACTTGGCGGCGGTCAAGACTCTCGTCGCGCCCGATAATAACCCGCTACACGTGTCGATCAACCGCATCCGGCGGCTTGGCGCCATAGTCCATCCGTTCGGGAACGAATTGCTGGCGCTTCTGGAGCAAGCCGATGAAGCGCGGATGCGCCTTGATTTGATTTGGGCCTTGAGGGACATCAAGTACACCGATGCCTTGCCAAACCTGCGCCGCCTGGCCAATAAAGACCGCGATGCCGAAGTTCGGTCGGAGGCAGCGAAAAGTGTGGAAGCGCTTGAGAACCTGTTCACGATCTTTTCTGGGAGTGCGGCAG
>JAISQQ010000259.1 GCA_031274075.1 Accumulibacter sp. | reverse complement strand
GCGTTGCAAAAAGAATCCCATCCTGCTGAAACCCGCTTCGTTCCGGGACTGTTCCTGAATCCGCGAGCGCTTGCCGCGGCGAGCTGTTTGGGCGTCGCCGTTTTCCTGTCGATCGTGTTCGCCTTGCACATGGCGCAGCCGGGTCATGATCCGCGCGCGCAATTCATCAGCGAATTGGCGCTGGGAGCCTGGGGCGCGTGGATGATGGCGGCTTTTGCCGGGTTGAGCCTCGCCGCCACGGCGACGGCCTTGAATCTTCACGCGAATGCGGAGTCTCGCTTTTTATCCGCATTGCCGAGTGTCTTTTTGGGCCTTGCCGCCGTTTTGTTTCTCGCCGCCGGGTTTGTCACGCTGGCCGTTTCCGCGCCGGCGCATGTTGCCTTGATCGCCTGCGCCTTCGTCGCCTGCGGACTCGCCATGTATCTGCTGCCCCGCGTCGTCGCTGTTTTTTCGGGGGCTGGCGCTCATGCGTTTTCCTGGGGTTCCGGTCTCGTCATGTGCGCTGCCGTGGCATTGGGCGACCGGCTTATCCTTCCCGGCATCGCCCAACGCATTGCCGCGGACGCGCTATTGTTCTGGTTTTTGTATGTCGCGCGTAAATTGGCGCGCTGGTGTACCCCCATAAGTTGGGGTGAGACAAGCGAACCCCAACGTTGGAATGAACGATTGATATGCCGTATGTTGGGGTTCGCTTCGCTCACTCCAACCTATACGAACTGCGTTGAAAGTGGTTTTCTCCATGATTGAAGTCTCTTCCAGGATGAAACATGGAAGGCGGGACGTGGAACGCTTCCGGCCCGCTTTCGCTTCCCGCCTTCCATCGCTTTTTCCGCTCCTGCTGCTGTTGCTCCTCCTTGCCGCCTGCGGCCGGCCCGCGCTGTACCGCCAAGAGTCCTACGTCTTCGGCACCCGCGTCGAGATTCTCGTCGCCGGCGTCGACGAGGCGCGGGCGCGGCCGGCGGTCGCGGCGGTGCTGCGCGAATTCGACCGCCTGCATCGCGCGTATCACGCCTGGCGTCCGTCGCCGTTGAGCGATCTCAACGCCGCGCTGGCCGAGGGAAAGACGCTGGACGTCAGCCCTGAAATGGCCGCCGTGCTGGGCGACGCCCGGCGCTGGTCCGCGCTCGCCGACGGCTTGTTCGACCCCGGCATCGGGTGGCTGATCGGCGCCTGGGGTTTTCACGCCGACGCCTTCGAGGCGGCGCTGCCCGATCCCGCGTTCCTGGACGGCTGGCGGAAAGATCCGGGCGGCATCGCCGATCTCTGGATCGACGGACAGCGCGTCGGCAGCCGTTCGCGCCGGGTGGCCGTCGACCTGGGCGGCTACCTGAAAGGCTACGCGCTGGACCGCGCCGCGGCGATCCTGCGCGGGCAGGGCGTCGGCAACGCGCTGGTCAACATCGGCGGCAACGTCATGGCGCTCGGCGACAAGAACGGCGAAGCCTGGAGCGTCGGCGTGCAGCATCCGCGCCAGCCGGGGCCGCTGGCGACGCTGAAGCTGCACGACGGCGAGGCGATCGGCACTTCCGGCGACTATCAGCGTTTCTTTGAATTCGAGGGGCGGCGCTACTGCCATCTGCTCGACCCGCGCCGCGGCGAGCCGGTGACGCATACGCGGGCGCTGACCGTGCTGGTTTCGCCGCGCCCCGACGCCGGCACACTCTCCGACGTGGCCGCCAAGCCGCTGTTCATCGCCGGCGAGCGCTGGCCCGAGCTGGCCGGAAGGCTCGGCGTCGACCAAGTGCTGCGCATCGACGCCCGCGGCGGCGTCAGCGTCAGCCCGAAAATGCGTGAGCGTCTCGAATTCCTGGGCGGTGTTCCGGAAGTGGTGGAAGAAGCGGTGGAAAAAGCGCCGGAAGTCCCGCTTCCCGCCGCGCGGTGACGCGAAGCGCGGAACGCGGCGGGCCTTTCGCGTTTCACATCGCGTTTAATCGCTTAAAATGGCGTCTCTCCGGCTCCCGGAAAACTTCATGGTCATCGCGCCGGGGATGCCGCAACCGCTCGACAGGACGCATTCATGGCACGCGCTGAAACGGAAATCATCAACAAACTGGGGCTGCATGCCCGCGCGTCGGCCAAGCTGACCCAGTTGGCCAGCGGCTTCGAATCGGAAATCTGGATGGAGAAGGGTTCCCGCCGGATCAACGCCAAGAGCATCATGGGGGTGATGATGCTGGCCGCCGGCCGGGGTTCCCGGGTGGTCGTCGAGGCCACCGGCGACGACGAGCGGGAAGCCCTGGACGCCCTCGTCAAACTCATTGACGACAAGTTCGGTGAAGGAGAATGAGCGCGCCATGAGTTTTACGCTGCACGGCCTGCCCGTCTCGGGCGGCATCGCCATCGGCCAGGCGCACCTCATCTCGCAGGCGACGCTGGAAGTCTCGCACCTGGTCATCGCCCCGCGCCAGGTGGAAAAGGAAGTGGCCCGCTTCGACGCGGCCCTGGAGCGCGTACGCGCGGAATTCGAGGCGATGAAAAACAGCCTGGAGAAATCGCCGGCCGACATGCGCGCGTTCATCGACCTGCACCGCATGATCCTCGACGATCCCGAACTCTCGGAAGTGCCCCGGCAGATCATCCGCGAGCGGCGCTGCAACGCCGAATGGGCCATCGTGCAGCAGATGGAGATGCTGGTCGAACAATTCGAGCGCATGGACGACGCCTACCTGCGCGAACGCAGCTACGACGTGCGCCAGGCGGTCGAGCGCGTGGTGCGCGAACTGGCCGGGCGTTCCGATCACGTCGCCAACCGGCTCAAGAAGCTCAAGGGAGAGCGCCTGGTCGTCGTCGCGCACGATCTCTCGCCGGCGGACATGATGGCCTTCAAGAACCAGGATTTCGCCTCGTTCGTCACCGACGTCGGCGGCGCCACCTCGCACACGGCGATCCTGGCGCGCAGCATGGGCATTCCCGCCGTGCTCGGCCTGCATCACGCGCGGCAGTTGATCCGCGACGGAGAGACGCTGATCGTCGACGGCGCGCGCGGCGTGCTCATCGTCAATCCCGACCCGCGCATCCTCGAGGAATACGAGCTGCGCAAGACGCAGCTTGAACTGGAGGATTCCAAGCTCAAGCGGCTCAAGACGGCGCGCGCGACGACGCTGGACAAGATCAAGATCGACCTCCTGGCCAATATCGAAGGCCCCGCCGACGTCGAGGCGGTCATCGAGTACGGCGCCGACGGCGTCGGCCTGTTCCGCACCGAGTTTCTCTTCCTCGAACGCGGCGAGATGCCGGGCGAGGACGAGCAGTTCGAGTCCTATCGCAAGACGGTCAAGGGCATGGACGGACGCCCGATCGTCATCCGCACCTTCGACTTGGGCAACGACAAGACGCTGCACGTCGAGGAAGCCCCCGGCGGCCGCAAGCGCGTCAATCCGGCGCTTGGCCTGCGTTCGGTGCGCCTCTTGCTGTCCGATCCGAACGTCTTCCTGGCCCAGTTGCGCGCCATCCTGCGCGCCTCCAGATACGGCAAGGTGAAAATCCTGGTGCCGATGTTTTCGCACGCCTTCCAGGTCGACCAGACCCTCGCCCTGCTGGAACAGGCCAAATCCAGCCTGCGCGGCGAAAAGACCGCTTTCGACGAGAGCATCGAAATCGGCGGCATGATCGAAGTGCCGGCGGCGGCGCTGGCCGTCGGCACGTTCCTGCGGCGGCTCGACTTCCTGTCGATCGGCACCAACGACCTGATCCAATACACCTTGGCCATCGACCGCGCCGACGAGCAGGTCGCCAATCTCTACGATCCGCTGCATCCCGCCGTGCTGATGCTCCTGTCGCACGTCATCGGCAGCGCGGAAAAAGCCGGCGTGCCGGTGTCGATGTGCGGCGAAATGGCCGGCGACCCCGACTTCACCCGCCTGCTGCTCGGCCTGGGCCTGCGCCAGTTCTCGATGTTCCCGGCGCGGATCCCGGCGGTCAAGCAGCGCGTCAAGCAAAGCGACATTTCCGCGATCGAACCGGTCGCGCGGCGCATCGCCCGCCTCGACGAATCGGCCAAGATCGCGGAACAGATCGAGCGGCTCAACGCTTTGTAGCAGTGATCGGAAAACGGAGGATAGAGGACAGTTCAGTTACCGGGTGCTTCGCGCCCGCAAATATTGGAACTGGAACGTTTTACGTTTTGGCGCGGACAGCCTTTGTTTCCATCCCGTCATTCCTTTGATCGCCGGAATCCGGGAGTTTGAGGTACGCACTGGGTCCCGGCTTTCGCCGGGACGACGGCTCTATGCTTACGCCAATGTCCATGCGATGAAATGTCGATACTCAAACCGAAAATACTCTGACCAAGGCGCGGGCCGGAAGGCTTCTCCCTGCCCGCGCCGGGGAACGAGCGGGCAAGACCGCGGCCCGCGTTTCGTGTCTCTTGCGCCGGACGGGATTCCATTCGGGTCACGCCGCCGGCCAGGCCGCCAGGAATTCGCGCCAATGCGGCTTGTCCAGTTTCTCCAGCGTGTCGCGCACGAAGCCGGTTTCCGTATCATACGCTTCGCGCGAAATCTCGCCGCGCATCAGGCGAAAACGCAGGAATACGAGGTAGGTGTTCATCACGTCGGTTTCGCAATAATCGCGTATGCCGGCGATCTCGCCGGCCTGCCAGGCGTCCCAGACCTTGCCGCCGTCCATGCCGAGCTTGCCGGGAAAGCCGATCAGCTTGGCCAGCTCGTCGAGCGGCGCGTTTGCGCGCGGCTGGTAGAGCGCCAAAATATCCATCAGGTCGAGGTGGCGCGTGTGGTAGCGGTTGATGTAGTTGTTCCACCTGAAGTCGCGGCTGTCGCCATAATCGCCGTCGCCCAGATC
>JAISQQ010000255.1 GCA_031274075.1 Accumulibacter sp. | reverse complement strand
GGCGCCATCCTCCTCCCGGACCCGTACCTGTTGTCCCTGCCCGGCGCGCGCTTCGTCCTCTCGCACGGCGACGCGCTGTGCACCGGCGACGACGCCTACCAGTCGTTCCGCGCGCAGGTTCGCGCACCAGCCTGGCGCGACGCTTTCCTCACCCGGCCGCTCGGCGAACGCAAATTGATCATCGCGGCCATGCGCCAGCAAAGCGAAGCCGCCAAACGCGAAAAAACCGCGCAAGCGATGGATCTCAACGGTACGGCCACCGACGATTTTTTGCGCCGGCACGCCCACGCCACGATGATCCACGGCCACACGCACCGCCCCGACCGGCACGGCCACGCCGTTGACGGCATCGACGTGCCGCGCTGGGTGCTGGCCGACTGGCGCGAAGACCGGGGCGAATATCTGGCCTGGAACGGCCGCCGACTCAGCCGCCACGCGCTGCTCCCCGCGGCCTGAACGCCAAAACGCCTTCATCGCGGAGCGCACGGAAGAAAACCGCGATTCCTCTCTTGCTTGAGTCCCACTTAAGAAGCTGTTCACGATTTTCTCTGGGAGCGCGCTCTCCATGAACGTAAAGTCGACCGGTGTGCGTGAAAACAGCGACGGTTCCGTAGGGCGGGAAAGCGCAGCGCCTCCCGCCGGTCCTTTTTCACGGCGCAACGCGCCGCACGATTCAAAGGCCGCAGAATGTGATAAGCGGCGGCTGCGCCGCCGGAGAGAACGACCGGCGGGAGGCGCTACGCTTTCCCGCCCTACGATGTACGCAAATGCCCAGGCGAGCCGGATATCCGCGCCCCAGGAAAATCACCACGATGCCAACGACGCCACAGAGTGCAATGGCCCTGCCGCGCTCCCAGAGAAGATCGTGAACAGGTTCTAACGGACAAATCAAATCCCCCCAGCAAAACCGGGGGCTTGATTTGTCAGCGTCTCAAAGGCGGCCTTCAAAACCGTGAGCCGCTTCGCGGCATGAGCGTTGATATCAGCACAGTGGCGTTGTCCCGGCGAAAGCCGGGACCCAGTTCGTTGGTCAAAACATGTTTTCCGTGTCGAAAAAGTTCCCCCGCCGCGCCCGTTCATTCACATCGCTTCGCCGCCGCGGATCAGCCCTACGGCGATACCCTCGATTTCCACGTGCCGCTCGCGCGTATCGATGACGATCGGCGCGAAGTCCGGGTTCTCGGCGGTCAATTCGACGATCTCGCCATGCCGGTGGTAGCGCTTGACCGTCACCTCGTCCTCCATGCGGGCAACGACGATCTGTCCGTCGTGCGCTTCGCCGCTGCGATGCACGGCCAGGAGATCGCCATCGAAGATGCCGGCGCCGATCATCGACAATCCGCGCACGCGCAGCAGGAAATCCGCGCGCGGCTTGAACAGGCTGGCATCCAGGGCATAACGCGCCTGCACGTTTTCCACCGCCAGGATCGGGCTTCCCGCGGCGACGCTTCCGATCAGCGGCAGGCCGAGCTGTTCGACCAGGCGGATGCCCCGCGCCGAACCGGGTTCGAGCACGATGACGCCCTTCTTGGCGAGCGCCTTGAGATGTTCCTCGGCGGCATTGTGCGAGGCAAAGCCGAAAGCGCTGGCGATTTCGGCCCGCGTCGGCGGCGCGCCAAGGACTTCCACTGAGTTTCGAATGAATCCAAGAATTTCCCGCTGGCGCGGCGTCAGTTTTTCCATCACGACCTCGGCAATAAGTTTCCCTGTATTTTTATACAGTCATTGCCAAAACGCAAGCGAAAAATACGCTCACGGGCCGCACCGGCGCTTGGGCACTTTCATTACGAAGAACACGAAGAATTCAAGCCGCCGGCGCACGCCCCCGGTATCCCCGACCCTGTCCGGATGGCAGGGGATCGTCCAGTTACCGGGCGCTTCACGCCCGCAAATATTACTGTCTTCTGTCCTCTGTCTTCTGTCCTCCGATACCAATCAGTTGCCTTATAATTGTTTCCTCATTTTTGTTCCAACGCCAACAGTGAATTTCAATCTCGGCAAGCTGCAAACCTATCCGTTCGAGAAGCTGCGCCAGTTGATGGCGGGCGTTACTCCAAATCCCGGACTGAGCGAAATCGGGCTGTACATCGGCGAGCCCCGGCACGCCACGCCGGCGTTCATCAAGGAGGCGCTGGTCGCCGGGCTGGGAGGGTTGTCGAGCTATCCTGGCACGGCGGGGCAGCCGGCGCTGCGGCAGGCGATCGCCGAATGGCTGAAGAAGCGCTACGGGCTTGGCGAGGTCGATCCGGACAGCGAAATCATCCCGGTCAATGGTTCGCGCGAGGCTTTGTTCTCCCTCACGCAGGCGGTCGTCGACCTGGGCCGCGGCTACACGCCGCTGGTGGTCAGCCCCAACCCGTTCTACCAGATCTACGAAGGCGGCGCGTATCTTGCCGGCGCCGACATCCGTTTTCTCAACACGCTGCGGGAGAACGGTTTCGCCTTCGACTACGCCAGTCTTGCGGAGGAAGAATGGCGGCGCGTGCAATTGCTGATCGTCTGTTCTCCGGGCAATCCGACCGGCAAGGTGCTGGATCTCGACGACTGGAAGCGACTGTTCGCGCTTTCGGACCAATACGGATTCGTGATCGCTTCCGACGAGTGTTATTCGGAAATCTATTTCGATGAGGGCCAGCCGCCGCTGGGCGGTTTGCAGGCGGCGAAACGGCTGGGCCGGAATTACGACCGGCTGGTCATGCTGTCCAGCCTGTCCAAGCGTTCCAACGTCCCCGGCATGCGCTCCGGATTCGTCGCCGGCGACGCCGCGATACTCAAGGATTACCTGCGCTACCGCACCTACCACGGCAGCGCCATGAGCCCGGTCTTCCAGGCCGCCAGCATCGCCGCGTGGAAGGACGAGGCGCACGTCGCCGCCAACCGCGAGCAATACCGCCGGAAATTCGCCGCCGTCACCCCTCTTTTGCAGGACGTGCTCGCGACTTCGATGCCGGACGCCGGTTTCTACCTGTGGGCGAAGACGCCGGTGGCGGATACCGATTTCGCCCGCCGCCTGGCCGCCGAAGAGAACGTCCATGTATTGCCGGGCAGTTTCCTGGCGCGCCAGGCGCACGGCATCAATCCCGGCGCCGGCCACGTGCGCATCGCGCTCGTCGAGCCGCTCGCCGAATGCCTCGAAGCCGCTGGCCGGATCCGGCGCTTCGTCACCCATCTCTAGGAAAGTCAAATGCGGGAATTTCAACGGATCATCGAAGAAGCCTGGGAAAACCGCGCCTCGCTACAGCCCGGCAGCGCGCCCGCCAAGCTGGGCGAGGCCATCGCCGGGGTGCTCGCCGGACTCGACGCCGGAAGCTTGCGCGTCGCCGAGAAGATCGACGGGGAATGGATCACCCGGCAGTGGATCAAGAAGGCCGTGCTGCTCTCGTTCCGCATCGAGGACAACGTCTTGCTGGACGCGGGTCCGCTGCGCTATTTCGACAAGGTGCCGACCAAGTTCGCCAATTACGACAGCGAAAAATTCCGCCGCGGCGGTTTCCGCGTCGTGCCGCCGGCCACGGTCCGGCGCGGCTGCTTCATCGGCAAGAACGTGGTGCTGATGCCGTCCTACGTCAACATCGGCGCCTACGTCGATGAAGGCACGATGGTCGATACCTGGGCCACCGTCGGCTCCTGCGCGCAGATCGGCAAGAACGTCCACCTCTCGGGCGGCGTCGGCATCGGCGGCGTGCTCGAACCGCTACAGGCCAATCCGACGATCATCGAGGACAACTGCTTCATCGGCGCGCGCTCGGAAATCGTCGAGGGCGTCGTCGTCGGCGAAGGCTCGGTCATCTCGATGGGCGTCTATATCGGCCAGTCGACCCGGATTTTCGACCGCGAGACCGGCGCGGTCGGCTACGGCCGCATCCCGCCCGGTTCAGTCGTCGTCTCGGGCAACCTGCCGTCGAAGGACGGCGGCTACAGCCTCTACTGCGCGGTCATCGTCAAGAAAGTCGACGCCAAGACACGCGCCAAGACAAGCATCAACGACCTCCTGCGCGGCGACTAGAGCATTTTCATGTCAATTTCATCGCATGAACCCTGGTATGGGCATGGAGGCGGCGTCCCGGCGCAAGCCGGAACCCGGCTCGTTGCTCAAATTTTACTGAACTCTATCCCCTATCCTCTGTCCTCTGTCTTCTGTTCCCTGCCCCCCGAACTGGATTTCGGCTTGTGCCGGAATGACGGGGTAGAAATAATCGCTGTCTGAACCAAAACGCAAAACGCTCTGTACGACCCTGAGCGGCTCCTTTCCTTCCGAACACGTCCGTGCTGGAGATAACATGATCCTGGACAAGCTTTTCCTGCTGATGTCGGAAAAACACGCCTCCGACCTTTTCATCTCCGCCGGCGTTCCCATCCACATAAAGATCCAGGGCCACACCGCTCCGGTCAACCAGCAGATAATGACCTCGGCGATGATCGAAAAGATCGCCGAGGAACTGATGACGCCCGAGCAGGCCAGGATATTCGAGACGACGATGGAAATGAATCTTTCCGTCGGCGT
>JAISQQ010000154.1 GCA_031274075.1 Accumulibacter sp. | reverse complement strand
GCGCCGAGCGCCTTTTTCACCGTCGGGATGTCCTTCGAGAAAAGCTGGTCCTGCAAATTCTTGGTGCCGGTCGAGACGATCACCATGCCGCCCGAGAGCAGCGCCGGGACGAGATAGGCGAAGGTCTTGCCGGTGCCCGTGCCAGCCTCGGCGACGAGCACCTTGTTGCCGGCGATCGCCGCGGCGATCCGTTCGGCCATTTCGAGCTGCTGCGGGCGCAGGCGATAGCCGGGAATGCCGGCGGCGAGCACGCCGCCCGGAGCGAAAATATCGGCGAGCGAGGACACTACGGCGCGCTTTCCGGGAACGCGCGCTTGCGCCAACGCGCCGGAGCGGCAGATGCCCCGCGCGCGGCGTCGGCAACCGGCAAAAGAAGCGGAAAAATATCGAACACGTAGCCCATGAAGCCACCCGAAACCCGGAACGGGAAAATCCAGCCGCCGGACAGACGAGACGGCACGGAAAGTCTGCCAGTCTACCATCGCTGACGTGGCGCAAGCGCCATCGATCGGCGCCATGTAGGGCGGGAAAGCGAAGCGCCTCCCGCCGGTCCTCTTCACGGCGCAACGCGCCGCACGATTCAAAGGCCGTCGAATAATAGAGGCGGCGGCTACGCCACCGGAGAGAACGGCCGGCGGGAGGCGCTGCGCTTTCCCGCCCTACGTGTCAGGGATCAGGTGTCAGAGATCAGGTATCAGTATTCTTGCGGGCGCGGGGCACCCGGTAAGCGCCGCCATTTCCGCGCGCACCGGTCTATTCATGGAGATAGGGCGATGGCCCCGCGCTCCCAGAGAAGATCGTGAACAGGTTCTCAGGTGGCAGAGGGCAGAGGGCAGAGGACAGTTCAGTTACCGGGCGCTTCGCGCCCGAAAATATTACTGTCCTCTGTCTTCCGTCTTCTGTCCGCTGGGATCGAGCGTTCGTTGGAAGCGCCGGCACGCTTCGGCGATGCCGTCCGGCTGCCGGAAGACGGTATATATCCCGGTGACGTACACCTCGGCGCCCCGGCGCGCGCATTCGATCGCGTTGGGGTAGTCGACGCCGCCGTCGATGGAGATCAGGAAGTCCAGGCCGTGCTTTTCGCGCAGCGCCGCGAGTTCGGAAACGCGGGGGAGGCTGTCGGCCATGAAGCGCTGGCCGGCGTAGCCAGGCTCGACGGTCATCAGCACCACGTAGTCGACGAAATGGATGAGCGGTTCGAGCACGCCGATCGGCTGGCTGGGATTGATGACCACGCCGGCCTTCATGCCCATTTCGCGGATCGTGGCGAGCGTGCGGCGCGAAAAATTCGTCGCGTCGATGTGGAAGCTGACCCAGTCGGCGCGGTTTTCCTTGAGTAGCGGCAGGTAGCGCAGCGGATCGGCGACCATCAGGTGCACGTCGGTTTCGATCGCCGGATAGGCTTGCTTCAACTCGCCGACCACCCGCGCGGGAAGGCAGAGATTCGGCACGTAGTGTCCGTCCATGAGGTCGACGTGGAACCACTGCACGCCGCCTTGCGCCAGTTCTTCGACCTGGCGTCCGAATTCGAGCAGCGGGCAGTTGGCCACCGAGGGCGCGTTGATTATCCGGGAGGCGCTCATGTTTACTCCAATCGTTCGCCGTAAATTCGCTGTGTGCGCAAATCCATGAAATCGCGCTCCTCGGGCGCGATGCTGACCATGCAATACACGTAGCGGATACCCGATTTCGGGCATCCGACGTTGGGATGATAACCCTTGGGGATGGCGACGACATCGCCGTCGCGGACCAGCGCGACGGCGTTGGCTTCGCCCATGTCCTCGTATACGCATTGCAAGGCGAATCCGTCACCCATGTCGAAATAGACGTAGACTTCCTCGCGTTTGTCGCCGTGCTCGTGCGGCGGCCAGGCCGTCCAGCCGCCGGGCGCTCCGTGGCAGATTCCGATCAGGAAACGGCTCGAATCGAATTTCTCGTCGATGAAATTCCATACGTCGCGGCGCGTGCCGGATTCCGGCGTCCCGTAGACCTTGTGCCGTTGGTCCGCGTCGACCTCGCTGAAGCGTAGGTGGGCAAAACGCGTCGCTCGGGAACACGGCGCGCCGAAACGGACCACCGCGGCCGGCCCGGCGGACAGTTCGATGCTGCTGTCGATCGGCAGGTAGAGCATGTCGCCCAGCGACGCGGCGCCGGTCCGATCCGGGATGCGGTACGAAAGCCGGCCGGCCAGGACGACGAGGCAGATTTCTTCGCCGCCGCTCTCGATGTGTACGCCATCCTGTCCGATCTCGAAGCGCTGCACGCTGGTGTACTCGAGTCCGAGATCGGCGGGCCGCAAGCGCCCGAGGGCCTCATCGGCCGTGAAATGGTATTTTTTTGTCGCCATGATTTGCTCCCGATGGCCCTGATCGCGCCATCGTTCCAAGAAGTTAAACAAACGCCGCCCGCCGCGCGACACAAGCGGAAACCACGCGCGTCTCCTCTCGCCGCCACGGCGGATCGCGGTATCCCTGATCCTGACGGCGCGAAGGCAATCTTCCGCAGGGTTCGCGGCGTCCCGTTCGTCCGGTAGATCCGGACGAACCCATTCTTGTTTTCCGGCAAGGGGAGATCAAATACCATTTTTGGCCCGATCGATACCGGGAAAGTATCGACCGCCGCGCGCGGGCAGGCGCTCATCCGCTTTCCCCGGGATTATCCTGGCATAAGCCGTGGCGCGGGAAATCACGAGCAAGGAATGGGCGACAAGCGTTTATGTCCGTCGCCCAAAACGAAGCTGGAAGGGTTTGAATCTCCTTCCAAGTTGCCGCGCTCGAACCCCGGCCTTCAAACCGGAGCCGGTTTTGCGACGAAGAAGACGGGGTTGGAGTAAGATTACGCAATCTTCGACGCAGGCGGGTTTCTTTCCTTGGGGGGCGTTGTGAAGTTCTGGTACAAACTTTCTGTTCGCGTTCGCTTGATTCTGGTTTTTATCGCCATCAAGGTCGTGCCGCTGGTGTTGCTGGTGTGGATCGCCTGGAGCCAGACGGAGAAAACCGCGACCAATCTTGGGCAGCATATCAACAATCTGACGGTCATGGCGGGCAAGGCCATCCATCGGGTGGGCGACCTGGCGATCGACGACGCGGTCAATGCGCTCGACGCCCGCGCCACCGAGGAAATCGAACGCCTGACCACCGACACCGCCAACCGGGTGGCGGACTTCCTCTACGATCGCGACGCCGATATTCTCTTCGCCGCGACGGAGGCGCCCGACGAGACGGCCTACCGCAATTTCGTAAACAGCAAGCGGCGCAACCTGGTGAAGCACGGCTCCTGGCGGCTGAACGCGCAGCAGAACGACTGGGAACCGGAAAACCCGGTGCTGCCCGAGGCTTCCAGCGCGGAGCCGGGCAGCAAGGACAACGTCAACAGTTTCCATTACCGTCCCCCCACGATATTCAAGAGCGAACGCCAGCCGCTCTACCTGGAAATGACCTTCGTCGGCCTCGATGGCCGGGAACTCGTCAAGGTCACCACCTCCGACCGCGTCAACCCGGCGCTGCAAGACGTTTCCCAGCGCCGCAATACCTATGCGCGCGCGGAGACCTATTTCCCGGAGCTGAAAAAACTTAAACCCGGCGA
>JAISQQ010000141.1 GCA_031274075.1 Accumulibacter sp. | reverse complement strand
CTTTGCTTTGACCGTTTTTTCTGGATCGGAACCATGGAAATCACCATGCTCGGCGAGGCGCGATACCCTTCGCCGCTCAATTATCACGTCAGCGACAAGGCCAGAGTGCCGCTCAGCGTCATCATCGATCCCGACGAGCCGCCGCCCAGGGAACTGTTTTTCGAGGTCGCCGGGCCGCGCCAGCGGCTGTTCTTCGACCCCGCGAAGACGCGGGCGGGCATCGTCACTTGCGGCGGCCTGTGTCCCGGCCTGAACAATGTGATCCGCTCGCTGGTCCTGCAACTGCACCACGGTTACGGCGTGCGCGAAATACTCGGTTTCACCAACGGCTACCAGGGCCTGGATCCCTGGCGCGGTTCCGAACCGATTCCATTGACGCCCGAATTCGTCGAGGACATCCACAAGGAAGGCGGCACCGTGCTCAATACCTCGCGCGGCCCGGTCGACGTCAGCGTGGCGGTCGACAATCTGATCCGGCGCAAGGTCAACATCCTGTTCGTCGTCGGCGGCGACGGCACGCAGCGCGGCGGCGCCGAACTGTTCCGGGAAGCCAAGCTGCGCGGCCACGCGCTGGGCGTGGTCGGCATTCCCAAGACCATCGACAACGACGTCGCTTTCGTCGCGCGCACCTTCGGCTACGTCACCGCGGTCGTCGAGGCGGCCAAGGCCATCTCCTGCGCGCACACCGAGGCGCACAGTGTGCTCAACGGGATTTCCCTGGTCAAGATCATGGGGCGCAACGCCGGCTTCATCGCCGCCGGGGCGACGGTGGCCAGCCAGGACGTCAATTTCACCCTGGTGCCCGAGGTGCCCTTCGTTCTCGAAGGCGACAACGGTTTTCTCGAAGCGCTCAAACTGCGCATCCTGAAACGCGCGCATGCCGTGATCCTGGTCGCGGAGGGCGCCGGGCAGCACCTGATGGCCGGCGGCAAGGAGGAACGCGACGCCTCGGGCAACGTCAGGCTGCAGGACATCGGCCTCTTCCTGCGCCAGCGCATCGAAGCCTACTTCAAGGCCGAGAACATTCCGTTCGCGCTGCGTTATTTCGATCCAAGCTACATGATTCGCAGCGTGCCGGCGTGCGCCGAGGACGCCGTGCTTTGCGATTCCTACGCGCGCAACGCCGTACACGCCGCCATGGCGGGCAAGACCGGACTGGTGATCGGGCAGCAGCATGGCGTATTCACGCACGTGCCGATCGATCTTTTGACCGGGCAGATAAAACAGCTCGATCTCAACAGCCCGGCCTGGCGGGGCGCCCTGGCGTCCACGGGACAGAATTTCGCCCAGTTCCCGACCTGAGCAGTGGTTCGATAATCGTCGATTTGCCGCGCAGCCAGGCCGTTGCGGATTCTCGCGGGTCTTCGCGCGCGGTCGTTGGAGCCTTTGTTTTTAACCGAGGAATCATGCATGAGTATGCTGTCAGATCAATTGTTGAAGATGGAGAGGCACAACTCGATTTTTGAATCGGCCGTCCGCGGCCTGCCGCTCCCGGTTTGCGCCGCGTTTGGCGACGCCGCCCGGCCGCGGCCCGTCGCCTTCGCGGCGAGCGGGCGCGTCCTCGGCACCCCGGACGACGATAAGGTGCTGGCCAGTTTCCCGCATTCGGTGCGCGCGTCCGGCAACGCCGTCCTGGTTTCCGCCAAGCCCAAGCGGGACGTCCCGCGGGGCAGGCGCGTCGCCGTGCTGTTCTCGGGCGGCCCGGCGGCGGGCGGGCACAACGTGGTGTGCGGCCTGAAACACGTACTCGGGCCGGACAACGCCTTGTTCGGCGTGCGCCCAGGCCCCAGGGGGCTGATCAACGGCAACCTGTTCGAGATCACCGAGGCCGATACCGCGCGGGTCATCAACACCGGCGGCTTCGACTTCCTCGGCACCGACCGCACCAAGATCAAGACCAACGCGCAGTTCGAGCGGGTCAGGGAAACCTGCGTCGAGCACCGGCTCGACGCCATCGTGATCGTCGGCGGCGACGACTCGAACACCAATGCCGCGGTGCTCGCCGAATACCTGTTCAGGGACGTCAAGCCCGACGGCTCGGGCGTGCAGGTGATCGGCGTGCCGAAGACCATCGACGGCGACCTGCAGATCGGCGACCTGCTGCCGATTTCCTTCGGTTTCGACACGGCGACCCGGATTTACGGCGAAATGGTCGGCAACATCCTGCAGGACATGTGTTCTTCGCTCAAATACTGGCACTTCATCAAGCTGATGGGCCGCTCGGCGTCGCACGTGACCCTGGAAGTGGCCTTGCAGACCAAGCCGACGATCACGCTCATTTCCGAGGAAGTCGCCGAGAAGAAACAATCGCTGGCCGCCGTCGTCGACCAGATTGCCCAGGCCGTGGCGGCCCGCGCCGCCCAGGGCATCAATCACGGCGTGGTGCTGATCCCCGAGGGGCTGATCGAGTTCATCCCCGAGATGAACGCGCTGCTCGCCGACCTGGACGACGTGCTGGCGCAGCACGCCACCGAATTCACGGCGGTGGTCGACGCCGAAAAGGCCGCCTTCGTCGAAGGCAAGCTGGCGCCGGCCAATGCCCGCCTGTTGTCCTCGCTGCCCGCCCACGTCGTGCAAACGCTGCTGGCCGAGCGCGATTCGCACGGCAACCTGCAGGTTTCGCTGATACCGACCGAGCAGTTGCTGGTGGATATGGTCAAGGCGCGCGTCAAGCTGATCGACGCCAAGGCGCCGTTCGTCGCGCACTGCCACTTCCTCGGCTACGAGGGCCGCTGCGGCGCGCCGACGCTGTTCGACGGCGCCTACACCTACAACCTGGGCCTGACGGCGGGTTCGCTGATCCTCGATGGACGCACCGGATACATGGCCACGGTGACCCACCTCGACCGCGGCGGCGTGCCGCGGGCCATCCCCCTGACCGGCCTGCTCAACGTCGAGCGCCGGCACGGCAAGGACGAATTCGTGATCATGAAAGCGCTCGTCGAGATGGATTCGCCCGCCATGCGGTATCTGCTTTCGCGCCGCGCCGCCTGGATGGCCGCCGACCTCTTTTGCTCGCCCGGCCCGCGCCAGTTGTGGGGCCACGCCGCGCACCAGATGCCGGTCAGCGTCGCGCTGAATTCGGGGGCCGAATCGCTGGAGTTCAGGATCGGGTGATCAGAGGACGGAGGACGGAGGACAGAAGACAGAGGACAGTCCAGTGACCGGGCGCTTCGCGCCCGCAAAAAATGCTGTCTTCCATCTTCCGTTAGGCCATACCGACATCCAGGCGATGAAACGGGGCGGATACCCGGCCCGGAAACGCGCCAAGAAGCTGTTCACGATCTTCTCTTTGGGAGCGCATCTTGCACAAGCCCTGTTATGAGAGCCTGTTGTGGTAGGGCGGTTTCTCCGAAACCGCCGCGGGGTTGGCACGTTGCCGCGGCGCGCTCGGAGAGCGCGCCCTACCCGGGCTCCGCTGTTTTGAGGCGGGCGAGGACGCCCGCGCTCCCAGAGAAGATCGCCAACAGGTTTTAGGCCACCTGGATTTCGACGCGCCGGGGCTGCGCGTGTTCGGCCTTGGGAATGCGCAGCTTGAGCACGCCTTCCTTCAATTCGGCGCTGACCTTGCCCGCGTCGAGTTCGCGCGACAGGGTGAATACCCGGCGGTAGCGCGGCAGGCCGACTTCCGCGTGGCTCGATTCCATGCCTTCCGGCAGGTCGAGCGACACTTCTCCCTCGATGGTCAGCGTATCGGCTTCCACCTGCAGATTGAGCTTGTCCTTCGGCACGCCCGGCAGATCGGCGTACAGCGTGATGCCGTCGATGTCTTCGATGACGTCGGTCGGCGGCAGCAAAGCGGCCTCGTTGCGGGTGTTTTCCGTAGATTTGGCGACAGCGGTGTTTTCGCTCATGTCTTTGTCCTCCTTACTGAATGGTGATGCGCCGCGGCTGGGCTTCCTGCTTGCGCAGGATATGCACGTGCAGCACGCCGTCGCGGTACTTGGCGTCGATGGCGTTCGGGTCGACGTCGTCGGGCAGCGAGACGACGCGCTGGAAACGCCCGGCGAAGCGTTCGTCGATATGCCGCGTGGCTTTTTCCGGAAGCGGCTCGGGCTTGCGTTCGCCGGCGATGGTGAGCATGCCCTTGACCAGTTGCACTTCGAGCGTCGCCGGGTCGATGCCCGGCGCGAAGGCATAGATATCCACCGCCTTCGGCGTGCCGCCGATGTTGAGCGCCGGGAAGCCGCGCGTCAGGCCGCGAATGCTGGGATGCGGATCGAACGATTGCTGCATTTCGCGCTGCAGGCGGTCGAATTCCGCGAACAGATCGCGAGGGAACAGGGAACGGTAATACATAAGAACCTCCTTTCCTGGGTTGCGGGCGCCCGCAGGGGCCGCCCGGATGTTCCCTATTTATGGAAATCCGCCGTATTTTCAAGACCTTGAATTTGAAAAACCCATCCTCATCTAAATTGATCGACTTGATCGCGAAACCCGCTCCGGCTTGGACTCCCCGCAGGAAAGGCGGGCCAGGAAGCACGGTCCGGAACCACGATCCGAAGGCCGGCGGAGAGGATGATTGTTCGTAATATTCGATATGAACGTCAAATATATTCGACTTGTCGAGGGGTTTTCCGCGACATAGAATCCCGGACGCTTGCTGTGGTCTGAGGA
The DNA here is from genome assembly GCA_031274075.1 of Accumulibacter sp. GTDB lineage: Bacteria > Pseudomonadota > Gammaproteobacteria > Burkholderiales > Rhodocyclaceae > Propionivibrio. Next base: position 2,884 of record JAISQQ010000141.1, on the reverse strand, counting down.
CAGAAGACAGAGGACAGAGGACAGTCCAGCTACCGGGCGCTTCGCGCCCGCAAATATTACTGTCATCCGTCCTCTGTCCTCTGAAACGTCGATACTCAATCCGAAAACTCTAGCTACGGGGGGTTCCCATGCAAAACCAGAAGGCTCACGGACAAGGCATCGAAGACGTCGCGCGTGAGATGCAAACGCATTTACAGGACGGCCTGACGCCCCAGGAAGCGCGGACGCGGCTGGAGAAGCACGGCGCCAACGAACTGACCGAGAAGCCGCGTCCCGGCTTCATGGCGATGCTCTGGGACCAGATCAACAATTATCTGGTGATCATCCTCATCGTCGCGGCGATCGTTTCGCTGGCGCTCGGAGAAGTGGTCGATTCCATCGCCATCATGTTCATCGTAGTGCTCAACTCGGTAGTCGGCGTGGTGCAGGAATCCAAGGCCGAGCAGGCGCTGGCCGCGCTCAAGAAGATGTCCGCGCCGAACGCCCAGGTAGTGCGCGGCGGGCGCGTGGCGACGATTCCCGGCCGCGAGATCGTCGCCGGCGACATCGTGCTGCTCGAAGCCGGCAACTACGTGCCGGCGGACCTGCGCCTGGTCGAGACGGTCAATCTCAAGATCGAAGAAGCGTCGCTGACCGGAGAATCCGTGCCGGTCGAAAAGCACGCCGCCGCCGTGTGCGACGGCGAGGTTCCGCTCGGCGACCGCAAGAACATGGCGTTCATGAGCACCATGATCACCTACGGCCGCGGGCGCGGCCTCGTCACCGGAACCGGGATGAACACGCAGATCGGCATGATCGCCGAGATGATCCAGTCCTTCGAGGTCGAGAGCACGCCATTGCAGAAGAAGCTCGAACACCTGGGCAAGCTGCTGGGCAGCGCCTGCCTGGTGATCTGCGTACTGGTGTTCGTTTACGGTCTGTTCCGCGACACGCATCTCGCCAGCGCGTTCAGCGACGGATTCCTGAACTACCTGCGGGCCGAGAAAAAGGACATCATCGCCCTGTTCATGACCGCCGTGAGCCTGGCGATCGCCGCCGTGCCCGAGGGTCTGCCAGCCATCGTCACCATCTGCCTGGCGCTCGGCATGCAGCGCATGATCCGGCACAACGCCCTGATCCGCAAGCTGCCGGCGGTCGAGACGCTCGGCTGCGCCACGGTGGTGTGCTCCGACAAGACCGGAACGCTGACGCAGAACCAGATGACCGTGGCGCAAGGCTGGACCGGCGGCAAACGCTTCCGACTGAGCGGCGAAGGCTACAACCCGGCGGGACGCTTCTTTCTCGGCGACGAAGCCTTCGATCCCCGCCAGGACGCCGACGCGGCGCTCTTGCTGCAAGGCGCGCTGGTGTGCAACGACGCGCGGCTGGAAGAAGACAGCCCGGAAGCCGGCAAGGAAGCCTGGCGCATCGTCGGCGATCCGACCGAAGGCGCGCTGGTCGTCGCCGGCGCCAAGGCCGGCTACCTGGGCAAGGAGATGCAGGAAACGCTGCCGCGCGTGCAGGAAATTCCCTTCGATTCGGAACGCAAGCGGATGAGCACGCTGCACGGCACGGCGCAGTGGCCCGCGCGCGCCGCGCTCGGCCTGGCGGATTCCACGCCGCTGATCGCCTTCGTCAAGGGCGCGCCGGACGTCGTGCTCGACCTGTGCGCCCGCTATTCGGCGTCCGGGCAGGCGCTCGAACTGAACGCCGAAACGCGCCAGGCGATCCTCGAACAGAACCAGGACATGGCCGCCGGCGCCCTGCGCGTGCTCGCCGTCGCCTACCGCCCGCTGGCGGAAATTCCCGAGCGCATGACGCCGGAAACCGTCGAGCGAGACATGGTGTTCATCGGCCTGCTCGGGATGATCGACCCGCCGCGTCCCGAAGTGATCGAAGCGCTGAAAGTGGCGCGCGGCGCCGGCCTCAAGAGCATCATGATCACCGGCGACTACAAGGACACGGCGCTGGCCATCGCGCGCGACATCGGGCTGCTGACCCCCGACGGGCGCGTGCTGACCGGGCCGGAAATCGAAGCGCTGAGCGACGCCGAGCTGGCCGAAATCGCGCCGCGGCTCGACGTCTGCTGCCGGGTGTCGCCGCAGCACAAGACGCGCATCGTCGAGGCGCTGAAATCGCGCGAGCACGTCGTGGCGATGACCGGCGACGGCGTCAACGACGCGCCGGCGCTGAAGCGCGCCAATATCGGCGTAGCCATGGGCATCACCGGCACCGACGTCGCCAAGCAGACGGCCGACATGATCCTGACCGACGACAATTTCGCCAGCATCGTCGCGGCGATCGAGCAGGGCCGCATCATCTATTCCAACATCCGCAAATTCGTCTACTTCCTGCTGGCCTGCAACATCGGCGAGATTCTCATCGTCTTCGGCGCCATGCTCGCCGGCCTGCCGATTCCGCTCCTGCCGGTGCAGTTGCTGTGGCTCAACCTGGTCAGCGACGGCGCGCCGGCGCTGGCGCTGGGCCTGGAGAAGGGCGATCCGGACATCATGAAACAGCCGCCGCGCTCGCCCCGGGAGCACGTGATCAACCGCAGCATGGCGACCGGCATCGCGGTCATCGGCGTCGCCGACGCGCTGGCCATCCTCGCGGTCTTCTACCTGGCGCTGCAGCGCTACCCGGAGCAGGTGATGATGGCGCAGACCATCGCCTTCGTCACGCTGTGCGGCTCGGAACTCCTGCGCGCCTTCACCGCGCGTTCCGAGCATCACAGCGTCTTCGCCATCGGCGTATTCTCCAACCGCTGGATGGTCTGGGCGGTGCTGGCGTCCTTCCTCTCGGTGCTGCTGGTCGTCTATGTGCCTTTCCTCAACCCCTTCTTCGACACCCTGCCCTTGTCCGCCAGCGATTGGCTGCTGATGCTGCCGTTCTTTTTTGTCTCGCC